>CAITLX010000603.1 GCA_903893335.1 uncultured delta proteobacterium
CGAGCGCCTGCTCGCGCACGCTGACGCGCGCACGCTGCTCGCGCGCGCGATCACCAAGCTGCGCGAGCCGGTCGACGGCCGCGCGCGCGAGGTCACGCGGCTCGCGCTCCCCGAGCCGAGCCGCGCTGGGTCCCCCGATCACGGCACCCGGCGCGGGCCGCCGCCGCGGGTGCTCGCGCCCTACGCGCGCACCGCAGGTCCGCCGCGTGGCCCCGAGGGGCACGCCGGTCGCCCCGCCCCGCGCGACGACGGCCCGGCCGCGCCGCGCGCCGAGGGGTACGTCGCGCGCCCGCCGTCCGGCGAGCCGAAGCCGACCGACTTCACGCTCTTTCAGGTGTCGTGGGGCGCGCAGCACGGCGCCGACCCGCGCCGCCTGCTCGCGCTCGCGTGCAGGCGCGGCGGCGTCGACAAGAGCGAGATCGGCGCCATCCGCATCGGCGACACGAGCTCCACGCTCGAGATCGCCACGCGGTCCTCGCGCGCGTTCGGCGCCAAGGCGCTCGAGCCCGACGCGCGCGATCCGCGCGTGAAGTTCCGCCCGGTGACGGGCGTCGCGCCGGCCAAGCGCCCGGGGCCCCCCACGCGGCGCATCATCCCGTCCGGGCAGAAGTGATCGCTTCGCGGCGCGCTCACGACGCGTCGCGGTAGAGCGGCTCGCCCTTCAGGCGAAGAGCACGGCGCGACCGGCTGCGTCGCGCCCGGACAGCGCCAGCTGCAGCGTGCGCGCGCGCTCGGTCACCACCGTGAGATCGGCGACGCTCGCGTCGGCGGGCAACAGCGCGGAGATCATGGCCGCCGCCGGGGCGACAGCCGCGACGGCGTGGGCGCGCTCGGGGTCGATGCCGCCGATGGCGACGACGGGCGTCGGCTCGGCGAGCCGCACGGCGGCCGCGAGCTGCTCGAGGCCCACCACCGGCTCGGCGTCGGTCTTCGAGGTCGTCGCGAACACGGGGCCGAACGCGATGTAGTCGGGGCGATCGACGAGCGCGCGGCGCACCTCGTCGAGCGTGTGCGTCGAGATGCCGACCCGCAGCCCCGGCGCGATGCGGCGCACGAGCGACACGGCGATGTCGTCCTGCCCGACGTGCACGCCGTCGCACCCGCCGAGGGCGGCGAGATCGGCGCGGTCGTTGGCGAAGAGCGGCACGCCCGCCGTCCGGCACGCCGGCCCGATCGAGCGCAGCAGCGCGAGCGCCTCGCGAGGCGCGACGTCCTTGGCGCGGAGCTGAAGGGCGGCGGGGTGCGCGGCGGCGATCGCGCGGGCGACCTCGATCGGGTCGAGCCCACGCGCGGCGCAGATCGCGACGTCGACGATGGCGTAGAGTCCTCGCACGGCGCAGCGCGTGTACCGGCGCGGCGCACCGGCGTCCACTCCCCGTTTCGCCTTTCGCGCGCCTGTTTCGCGCAGGTTTCAGGGGATCGTGACGGCGTGCACGACGACCGGCAGGCCGCTCGCGCTGTCCTTCACGACGAAGAAGCGCGTCGCGTCCTCGACCGCAGTCGTGTCGAGCGTCACCGTGCTGCGCCGCGCGAGGAACGGGGAGATGGTGTGCACGCCGACCGCGTCGGCGGGGGCCGACACGCGAAGCGTCGCGCCCGTCGCGTCGGCCTGGCCCGAGACGGCGAGCAGCCCGCTCGACGTGAGGAACCGGTGCATCTGCGCGACGCCGCTCCCGCCGTCGAGCACCACGACCACGCCGCCTGCGCGGGCGTAGCCGTCGATCGCCGTGCGCCAGCTCGCGCCGGTGGCGTCGAGCTCGCCGTCCGGGGCGCCCGGCTGGTCGTAGACGAGCAGCACGTCGTAGCTGGTCACGCTCAGATCGGTGGCGACCTCGAGCGCCTGCGGCGCGTCGTGCACGTCGATGACGCGGCCGTGGGTCGCGGCCGTCGAGGCGAGCAGCAGCTTGACGTTCGCCGAGGCGCTCGCGTCGGCGTGCTCGGCGTAGGCGAGCACGCGCACCGGGTCGTGCGAGGCGAGCAGCACGGCGTTGCCGAGCAGCGTCGCGGGGGGCGAGCCGGTGTAGGCCACGGCGAAGTCCATGCCGATGACGACCTCGTGCCCGAAGCCCGCGCCGACGCACTGGCCCCCCTGGCAGATGCCCGTCGTGCAGACGCTGGCGCACGCGCCGCAGTGGCTCTCGTCGTTCGCAAAATCGTAGCACTGGCCGTTGCACGCCTCGAGCGGCGCGGGGCACGCGGCGACGCAGGTGGGCGCGCCGGCGATCGGCGTGCACAGGGGCGTCGCGCCCGTGCACGCCGTCGCGCAGTCGCCGCAGTGGTCGTGGGTGTCGTAGGGGGGGACGCAGGGGGCGGCGTCGCCGTCGCTCGTCGCGTCGCCCTCGTCCGACGCGTCGGAGAGCGCGCCGTCGTCGGTCGCGTCGGCGTCGTTCGCGCCGTCGGCGTCGAGGCTGGCGTCGTCTCCCCC
>CAITLX010000604.1 GCA_903893335.1 uncultured delta proteobacterium
ATCTCGAGCGCTCGCACCACGGCGAATTGGGTCTTCGCATCGGCGAAGAACGCGTCGCGCCCGTCGCGGGTGAAGTCGGCCACGCTGTCGAGGGCGTCGCGCACGTGCAGGAGCACGCGCGCGGTCGGGCCTCACAGCGGGCGTGCCTCGCGCAGGATGCGGTCGCGCAGGTAGGGGCTGAGCCCGCGCTCGGAGACGACATCGCCATGTGCCACACGCATGGCTTGACTCTATCGCCATGACGCATAATCTCGCTGTATTCGTCCTGCGAATGGAGCCGCCGATGCGTCAGCCCATCACCACGCCCGCCCAGGTAGGCGAGATCCTCCGGGCCCGGCGCAAGGCCCGCCGTATCCCGCAGCAACAGCTGGCCGAGAAGCTCGGCATCAGCCAGAGCCGCCTCTCCATCCTCGAGGCGAACGCGGCTGGTCTGACCCTCGAACGCCTGCTGTTGCTCGCCAAGCTCCTCGGGCTCGAGGTCGTCCTCCAGGACAAGGCCGAGGCGCCGACCACGAAGGCCGAGTGGTGAGCCGTGGGTCGTCGCTCGCACAGCCGTAGCCTCGGGGTCTGGGCCAACGGCGTACGCGTCGGCCGCTGGACGATCCCGACGAGCGGCCCGATGGAGCTCTCGTACGACCCCGACTGGATCGCTTCGGCGGAAGCGAGGCCGCTGTCGCTGTCGTTGCCGATCAACTTCGACGGGCTCCCGCTGAAGGGGGACAAGGTCGGGTCCTTCTTCGACAACCTGCTGCCCGACAGCGACGTGATCCGCCGCCGGGTGCGGAGCCGCTTCGGGACGAAGGGCAGCGACGCGTTCGACCTGCTGGAGGCGATCGGCCAGGACTGCGTGGGCGCCTTGCAGCTGCTCCCCGAGGGGACGACCCCGCAAGGCGTGTCGTCGATCTCGGCCAGCCCGCTCAGCGACACCCAGGTCGAGGCGTTCCTGCTCGGAGCCGTGTCCGAGCCCGCGTCGCCGCTCGACGACGACGAGTTCAGGATCTCGATCGCGGGAGCCCAGGAGAAGACGGCCCTGACGCGGCATCGAGGCCGGTGGTGCAAGCCGCATGGCGCCACGCCGACGACGCACATCTTCAAGCTGCCGCTCGGGCCGGTGGGTGGACGGCGGATGGACATGAGCACGTCGCTCGAGAACGAGTGGCTCTGCTCCCGCCTCCTGGCCGGGTTCGGCTTGCCCGTGGCCGACTGCGAGGTGAAGGAGTTCGGCTCCACGAAAGCCCTCGTCGTCACCCGGTTCGACCGGACACTCCACTCGTCCCGACGCTACTGGCTGCGGCTCCCCCAGGAGGACTTCTGCCAGGCGACCGGGGTGCCGAGCAGCAGGAAGTACGAGGCAGACGGCGGGCCTGGCCTCACGACGATCGCCAGCGTCCTCGCGGGCTCCGAGGCGCGGGAGGATGACCTCGCCACGCTGCTCCGCGCGCAGCTTCTCTTCTGGATGCTGGCCGCCACCGACGGCCACGCGAAGAACTTCAGCATCCGCCTCCTGCCGCAAGGACGCTTCCGGCTGACGCCGCTCTACGACGTGATCTCCGCCTGGCCGATCACGGGGTCACGCCAGGACCAGATTCACCCGAAGAAGCTGAAGCTGGCGATGGCCCTCCACGACAAGAACAAGCACTACCGGGTCGAGGAGATCCGGCGTCGTCACTTCAACGCCACGGCCCGAGCCTGCGGCCTCGGCAGAGACATGGAAGCGGTCATCGAGGACGTGGTCGCCAGGACGCCCGTCGTCATCGAGACCGTCGGCGAGACCTTGCCGAAGGGGTTCCCCGCTGGGCTCTTCGAGTCGGTGACGAAGGGGTTGCAGAAGGCCGCGAGGCTGATCCGGACGATGCCGCCCGCGTAGGTCGCACGCGAAGGGGGCGAGGCGCGGCGCTCGCCCTACAGCGCGATCAACCCGAGCGTCGGGTCGAGGCGCCCGAGGTCGTCGGGGTCGCTGGTGACGACGCGGTGCTGGCGCTCGCGGGCGCAGAGCACGACGGCGGCGTCGACGACGTCGGCCGTCTGCGCGGCGCCGCAGAGCACGCCGACGGCGCGGGCCGCGGGCTCGTCGAGCGGGACGACCTCGACCTCGGGCAGCGCGAGGAACCTCGCGAGCCGTACCTGCCGCGGCGCGCCCCGCCAGGCCTGCGCCAGCGCGGCCGCCGGGACGGCGAAGCGCGCGCCCCCGCGGGCCGCGAGCCGGTCGAGCAGCGCCACCATGCGGCCGTCGCCGCGCTCGATGGCGATGAGCGCGCCGGTGTCGAGCGTCAGCCCCGCTTCGGGGACGGACCGAGCGCGCGGTCTGCCCATGCGTAGTCCTTCGCGGCGGGGGCCCGCTCGGCGACGAGGTCGCGCACGAGGTCGGCGAGGGTGTCCTCGCGGATGCGCCGCGCGATCGCCTCGGACACGAAGGCCGAGAACGACGGCGCTGCCCCGCCTGCCACGGCGCGTCGCGCCGCGCGGACCTGCTCCCTCGGGAGGCTGACGGCGATCTTGGCGACCGACATACCGGGGTCATACCACGAGGGAGCCTCGAGCGGGAGAGGGGGGCTCGCCTCGAACTCCGCCCGCCCCCTACTGCTTCATCCGCGCCTTGCGGCGCGCCATCTCGGTGCGCGCCGACTTGGCGCCGAGCGACCAGCCGAGCGC
>CAITLX010000605.1 GCA_903893335.1 uncultured delta proteobacterium
GGGGACGATGGTCGGGAGCATGACGCGCGGCACGCGCAGCAGCGCGCACATCTCGTCGCTCCAGGCGAGCGCGCGCAGATCCATCAGCAGCGTGCGCGACGCGTTGGTGACGTCGGTGGCGTGCACGCGCCCGCCCGAGAGGCGCCACACCAGGTACGAGTCGACCGTGCCGAAGCAGAGCTCGCCGCGCTCGGCGCGGGCGCGCGCGCCGGGCACCTGGTCGAGGATCCATGCCACCTTGGTGCCCGAGAAGTAGGGGTCGAGCACCAGGCCGGTCGCCTCGCGCACGCGCGGCTCGTGCCCCGCGGCGCGCAGCGCGGCGCACGTGTCGCTCGTGCGGCGGTCCTGCCACACGATGGCGCGGTGCACGGGCTTGCCCGTCGCGCGCTCCCAGACGAGCGTCGTCTCGCGCTGGTTGGTGATGCCGACGGCCCCCAGCGAGGCGGGCGCGATGCCGGCCGCCTTCAGGGCGTCGCGCACCGAGGCCTCGACGCTCCGCCAGATGTCGTCGGGCTCGTGCTCGACCCAGCCGGGGGCAGGGAAATGCTGCGCGAACTCGTGCGTCGCCCGGCCGAGCGTGCGCCCTTCGAGGTCCAAGACGAGGGCGGTGGACCCGGTGGTGCCCTGGTCGATCGCGAGGAGGTGCTGGCTCATCTGCTTTTCCCTAGCCCAAGACGTGCCGATTGTGGGGGCGCGCGGTGTCGGGGTACACTTCGCGTCCTACCGATGGCGCGGCTCATTCTAACGACTGCGGAGGGGCAGCAGGTCGCTGAACTGCGCGCGGTCAATTCGCTCGGGCGGCACCCCAACAACTCGATCCAGCTGCTCGACAAGATCGTCTCCAAGGAGCACTGCATCATCGAGCAGCGCGGCGACCACTTCGTCCTGCGCGACCTCGGCAGCCTCAACGGCACGTACATCAACGCCGAGCGCGTGCGCGGCGAGGGGCCGCTCAAGCACGGCGACGAGATCGTGCTCGGCGGCACCCGCGCCCGCTTCGACGACGGCTCGGGCGCGGCGCTGGCGAGCGGCGGTCCCACGCCGGCGCCCTGGCCCCCCACCAACGCCTCGCTCTCGCCCGGCCCGCACTCGCCCGTGCCGTCGACGAGCGTGCCGAGCGCGCAGCACGCTCCGCCGTACGGCGCTCCCGCCCCGTGGGCTCCGCCGGTCGATCCGCGCGTCGCCTACGCCCAGCAGCAGCAGCAGCCTCCGGCGCCGCCCGCTGGCGGTCTGCTCCAAGGGCGCATCGACGTGCAGGACGGCGGGCGCGCCATCGGCACGCAGATCGCCGCCGTGCAGAAGGGCTTCGCGCCCTTCGACCAGATCGCCGCCGACCCGGTGCAGCTGCGCGCGGACTACGAGCGCCTGCGCCTCACCCACGAGCTGTCGCGCGAGATCGCGCTCGAGCGCGACACCTCGCGCCTGCTCGACAAGATCCTCGCCAGCATCTTCAAGTTCATCCGCGCCGACCGCGGCGTCATCTTCCTGAAGGACGAGACGGGCCAGCTCGTGCCGCGCACGAGCCGCCGCCGCGACGGCAGCGACGTCGCGATCCAGGTCTCGCGCACCATCCTCGACCACGTCATGAAGGAGCGCGCCGCGGTGCTCACGCACGACGCGGCGATGGATTTCGCGGCGTCCAAGGGCAAGAGCATGATCCTGAACCGGATCAGCTCGGCCATCGTCGTGCCGCTGCTGCACGAGCAAGAGGTGCTCGGCGTGCTCTGGCTCGACAGCGAGACGCTCGCGCAGTTTCAGCCCAAGGACCTCGAGCTCGTCACCGCCGTCGCCAACCAGGCGGCGATGTTCATCGAGATCAACATCCTCGGCAAGAAGGTCGAGCAGGAGATCGTCACGCGCGATCGCTTCTCGCGCCTGCTCTCGCCCAACGTCGCCGAGCGCGTCATCTCCGGTCAGTTGGAGGTGAAGAAGGGCGGCGAGATGGTGAGCGAGTGCACCGTGTTCAACTCCGACATCCGCGGCTTCACCCGGATGAGCGAGGGGACGCAGCCCGAGATCATCGTCGACATGCTCAACGAGTATTTCGAGCTCATGGTCGAGACGCTGTTCAAGTACGAGGGCACGCTCGACAAGTTCATGGGCGACGGCATCATGGCGCTCTGGGGCGCGCCCGTGCTGCACCCCGACGAC
>CAITLX010000606.1 GCA_903893335.1 uncultured delta proteobacterium
CGAGGGTGCGGACGCGCGCGCTCGCGGCGCGCGCGGCGTGCTCGGCGCACAGCGGCAGCGAGCGCCCACCGAGGCGCACGCGCTTGTCCGCCGCGCGGGGGCTCGAGGTGCAGGCGATGCAGGGGGTGGCGGTGCGCGGCATGCCCCCATGCGGGCACGACGCGCTCGCGTGGGCCAAGTTCTCGGCTCAGCTGCGCGCGCGCTGCTCGATCCACTCGATGACGCGGTCCTCGGGGCGCGTCCCGGTGAACCGCCCGAGCTGCTGGATGCCCGTCGGGCTCGTCACGTTGACCTCGGTGAGCCGCTCACCGATGACGTCGAGGCCGACGAAGACGAGCCCCTCGGCGCGCAGCCGCGGCGCGAGCGCGGCGACCATCTCGCGCTCGCGCGCGGTCAGCTCGGCGGGCTCGACGCTGCCGCCGACGTGGATGTTCGAGCGCAGGTCGTCGGCGCGCGGCACGCGCAGGATCGCGCCGAGCGGCTCGCCGTCGAGCAAGAGCACGCGCTTGTCGCCCGTGCGCACGGCGGGCAGGTACTCCTGCACCATCGCGAGGCGGCGCCCCTCGCCGGTGAGCAGGTCGACGATGCCGCGCGCGTTGCGGTCGTCGCCCGACAGCGCGAGCACGCCCGAGCCGCCGGCGCCGTCGAGCGGCTTGATCACGGCGCGACCGCCCACCTCGGCGACGAACGCGTGGATGACGTCGGGCAGCGCGCTGACGATCGTGCGCGGCGTCCACTCGGGGAACTGCAGCGCGAAGAGCTTCTCGTTGGCGTCGCGCAGCGCGCGCGGATCGTTGATGAGCAGCGTCTTGCCGCGCGCGTGCTCGAGCAGCAGCGTCAGGTAGAGGTAGGCCGCGTCGAACGGGGGGTCCTTGCGCACGAGCACGGCCGCGACGTCGGCGAGCGCGACGTCGTGCTCGGCGCCGAGCCTCGTGTGGGGCGCCGTGTCCGAGACGTAGGTGGCGCGGGCGCGCGCGCGCACCTCGCCCCGCGTGAGGTAGACGTCGCGCACCTCGCAGGTGAGGTTCTCGTGGCCGCGCGACTCCGCCGAGCGCAAAAACGCGAAGGTGGTGTCCTTGTCGGGCTGTACGGTGGACAGCGGATCCATGACGGTGAGAAGACGCATCGAGATGCCTCGCGGAGAGCGGCGTGGAGGGGGCGCATGGTAGCGCGCGCCGGGCGCGCCGCGACGCTCGTGGCGACGGCGCTCGCGTTCGCGGCGGGCGACGCCTCGGCGGGAGCCCGCTCGCGGCCGCTCTTCGAGCCCACCGACCTCGAGCTCGAGGAGGCGGGCGTCGTGCAGCTCGACACGCAGTTCGGCATGATGCGCAGCGCCGACGGCCCGTCGCGCCTCATCGTGCCGGACGTCGAGCTCGACATCGGCCTCGCGCGCAACGTCGAACTCGACATCGACGCGTCGTACGCGATCGAGGGGCCGGACGCCGGGCCCTTCGCCCTCGATCACGCCGCGCCCGACAACGTCTGGGTCGCCGCGAAGGTCGGCCTGCTCGACGTGCGCAACCTCGCCGCGCACACCGCCTGGGC
>CAITLX010000607.1 GCA_903893335.1 uncultured delta proteobacterium
GAACGTCGGGATCCACCCGTCGGCGAGCTCGCCGATCGACTCGATGGCCGTGGGCTTGAGCGCGGCGACGAGATCGTCGGCGCGCCCGGCGGCGAGCCGCGCGAGGAAATCGGCGGTCGCCGGCACGACGAGCACGAGGTCGACCTCGGCGCCGAGCGCGACGTGCCGCTCGCCGGCGAACGACGGGTCGAACATCTCGCTCGCGACCGGCTCGCCGCACACGGCCGCGAGCGTCGTGGGGCCGAGGAACGCGGCGGCGGAGCGCGTGAGCACGGGGCGCACGCGCACGCCTCGGGCCACGAGCAGGCGGGCGACCTCGACGGCCTTGTAGGCCGCGATGCTGCCGGTGACGGCGAGCGCGACGGAAGGGCGGCTCATATGCGCCGCGAGCGTAGCCGAAAGCACGACGAGATGCGGGCGCGACGCGCGGCGTCCCCGCGCGCGTGGTAAGGCGCCTGCCCATGAGCTCTCGCACCGGCCTGCTCGCGTTCTGGAAGAACTACGACCGCAAGCTGTACCTGCGCGCCGCGCAGATCGCCGACGAGATGGGCTACGACTCGTTCTGGCTGCCCGAGGCGTGGGGCTACGAGGTCTTCTCGCTGCTCACCGAGATCGCGTGCCACACCAAGCGCATCAAGCTCGGCACCGGCATCGTCAACGTCTACAGCCGCACGCCGGGCCTGCTCGCGATGCAGGCCGCGACGCTCGACGAGATCAGCGACGGGCGGCTCATCCTCGGCATCGGGCCGAGCGGCGCGCGCGTCATCGAGGGCTTCCACGGGCGCCCCTTCCAGCGGCCGCTGACGCAGGTGCGCGACGTCATCCGCGTGGTCCGCACGCTGCTCGCCGGCGGCAAGCTGCACGAGGCCGGCGCCGAGCTCGTCGAGTACCGGCCGTTCGAGCTCGCGATGAAGCCCGTGCGGCGCGAGATCCCGATCTACGTCGCCGCGCTCAAGCCCAAGGCCATCGAGTCGATCGGCGAGCTCGCCGACGGGTGGATCCCGACGTTCTGGCCCTACGACCGCACGAAGGAGGGGCTCGACCTCATCTCCGCAGGCGCCGCCAAGGCGGGGCGCGACCCGAGCGCCATCACCTGCGCCCCGTTCACCACGCTGCTGCCGCTCGGCGCCGAGGCCGGCGCGCACATGGCGCGCGACATCATCTCTTTCTACATCGGCGGCATGGGCGACTACTACGCCGAGCTGCTCACCGGCTTCGGCTTCGGCGACGACGTGAAGCGCGTCGTCGAGCTGTACCGCGACAAGGCCACGCGCCCGCAGGCCGCCGCCGCCGTGAGCGACCGCATGATCGAGGCGCTGACCATCGCGGGCGACCCCGAGTCGTGCCTCGCCGAGCTGCGCCGACGCCGGTCATTCGGCATCGATCTGCCGATCCTCAACCTGCCCATCGGGATGCCCGCCGAGATGGTCGAGTCGTTCATCCGCGGCGTCGCGCCGGCCAACCTCTGACGCGCGTCACCGCACCCACGTGACCGTGCGCCCGGCCGTGAGGTCGAGGTGCACGTGGTCGTGGTGCTCGCGGTTGAAGTTGGGCGTGAGCAGCGTCGAGAAGAGGCGGCGCGAGGCGAGGTCGCACACGATGGCGCGCAGCGCGGCCCCCTCGTGCGACGCCTCGCTGGCCTCGGCCCCCGGCCCGCAGGGGGGCGCGCCCATGCGCGGGTGCCAGTCGCGCGCGACCACGAGGCGCGCGCCGTCGCGCCGCACCAGCGTGCCGACGTCGATGGCGAGCCCCGAGGCGTGCTGGCTCGCCTTGCCGCCGCCGCCGATGTGCGCCCCCTCGCGCCAGAGGCTCATGTGCACGACCTCGACGATGCCCTGCGCCGCGAGCACCGCGGCGAGGTCGTCGAGCGCGAGCGCGAGGCGGCAGTCGAGGATCTCGAGGCGCGAGCCCCAGCGCTCGTGCGCGGGCTCCGGGCCGTGCACGTCGAGGCCGCGCAGGGGGCCCGCGAGGCGCACCGGGAGCGCGACGCCGGGCGCCGGCTCGGCCAGGCGGAACGGCACGCCGCGCGCCGCGAGCTCGGCGAGGCAGGGGTCCGACGGGCCCACGAGGGGGGACGCGGTCGGCGGACGCGGCGCAGACGCGGGAGCAGCGCGCGGCGCGC
>CAITLX010000608.1 GCA_903893335.1 uncultured delta proteobacterium
CCGCTGGCGCTCGCGGTCGCGAGCCTGTGCCCCGGCGCGCGGCGAGCGCGGCTCGGCGCGATGCAGCGGCCTCCGCTCGACGGCCCGGTCGATCTGCGCGCCGCCGCGCGGTGCTAGCATCGCGCCCGGGTGCGAACCTTCCGTTTCCTGAGGAGCGCCCTCTTCTGGCGCATCCTCGTCAGCTCGCTGGTCGTCGTCGTGGTGCTCGGCTGGGCGCTGGTGCGCGCCACGGTCCACGACGAGCAGCTGCAAGGGCAGTTCGAGCGGCTCGTGCAGCACGACCTCAAGCTCGCCGACCACGCCGAGGTGCTGCTGCGGCTGACGCTCGACCTCGAGACGGGCAAGCGCGGCTTCATCCTCACGGGCGACCGCGCCTTCCTCGAGCCGTACCTCGGTGCGCGCCGTGACCTGCCCCACGTGCTCGACGAGGCGCGCGCCGTCGCCGAGCCGGGCGCCGAGGACGGCCTCGTCGCGGCCTTCGCCGGCAAGCTCGACGAGTGGTCGCGGGAGGTGGCGGAGCCGCAGATCCGCGCGCGCGCCTCGGGCGAGCCGCACTCGCAGGAGCTCGCGGGCCGCGGGCGCGCGCTCATCGACCAGATGCGCACCTCGCTCGAGCGCCTGCGCGACGACGCGCTCGCAGCCGCCGAGACCCGCGAGCGGCTGGCGTTCGAGGCGGTCGCGGCCTCGCGTCGGGCCACCACGACGAGCATCGCGCTGGCGATCGTCGTCGCGCTCGGGACGGGCCTCTGGATCGCGCACGACACCGCGCGCGCCGCGGCGCTCCTGCGCGAGGCGCTCGCGGCCACCGGTCGCCTCGAGCCGTTGCCCCCGCTGCCTCTGCGCCGCGACGAGCTGGGCGAGGTGGGCGACGCGCTCGGCGTGATGCACCACCTGCTGCAAGAGAAGGACGCCTCGCTGCGCGCGATGCTCGGCGAGCGCGAGGTGGCGCTCGAGGAGAAGACGCTCGCGATCGAGCGGCTGCGCGTGCAGTCCGCGGAGCTCGCGCGCCAGGGGGTCGAGCTCGAGCGCGCCAACCGGGTGAAGACCGAGTTCCTCGCGACCATGAGCCACGAGCTGCGCACGCCGCTCAACGCGATCCTCGGCTTCGCCGACCTGCTCACCCGGTCGCCGCGCGAGACGCTGTCGCCGCGGGCGCGCGAGTCGCTCGAGCGCATCCGCCGCAATGGCCAGCACCTGCTCGCGATCATCAACGACGTGCTCGACCTGGCGAAGGTCGAGGCGGGCCGCGTCGACATCCGCCCCGCGCGCGTCGATCTCGGTCAGCTCGCGCGCGCGTGCGTCGCCGAGATCGACCCGCTCCGCTCCGGCGACGACGTCGAGCTCACGGCCGAGGCGCCCGACGAGCCGGTCGAGGTCGTGACCGATCCGCAGCGCGTGCGGCAGATCCTGGTCAACCTCCTGTCGAACGCCCTCAAGTTCACCGAGCGCGGACGGGTCGTGCTGCGCGTGTCGCCCGAGGCCGATCACGTCGTGCTCGCCGTGATCGACACCGGCATCGGCATCCCCGAGCAGGCGATGGGGGAGCTGTTCCGCTCGTTTCAGCAGCTCGATGCGGGGGACGGTCGGCGCTACGAGGGGACGGGCATCGGGCTCGCGCTCTCGAGGCGCCTCGCGCGCGCGCTCGGCGGCGACATCGCCGTCTCGTCGACGCTCGGCGCGGGGTCGACCTTCGCGCTTCGGCTTCCGCGCGAGCTGCCCGAAGCGGCCACCGCTCGCGTCGCGTCCTGACCCGCGGAGACGCGGCTTGCGGCGGCGCGCGCGATGCGCGAAGGAAGCCTGCAAGATGCGACGAAACGGACGAATCGCGCTTCTCGCGTTCGGAGCGCTCTGCTGCTCGGCCTGTGACCGCGGGTCGGACTGCGCGGGGGACCGCTCGTGCGACGAGGGGCTCGGGGCGGCGGACGATGGCGGCGCGGGCGTCGATGCGTCCGGCGACGGGAGCCTCGCCGACGCCGCGGGGCACGACGCGGGCGCCGACGCTGCGCCCGCGACCGATGCCGCGGC
>CAITLX010000609.1 GCA_903893335.1 uncultured delta proteobacterium
CTGGGACGCCGGCGCCGACCACGCCTACCGGCTCTACATGCGGGCGAGCGAGACGACGAGCATCACGCTCACGACCGGCACGGGCTGCGTCAACTCGTACTGGGACGCCACGCTGCACGTCTTCTCGAACTCCGGCTGCGCCGACACCTCCTGCCCGACCGAGGAGTTCTGCGCGGACTTCTTCGAGGGAACGCGCGCGTACACCGCGCCGCGCGACGGCTGGTACGTCATCGTCGTCGACGGCTCGACCGCGTTCGACGACGAGGGCGACTACGCGCTCACCGTGAAGCTCGCGTGCAAGGTGGCGGGCTGCGAGTGCCCGTGAAGGGCGCGCGCCCGGCTCAGTGCGGCCCGGCGATGACGGACCTGCAGCCGAGCACGACGTCGACGCGCCCCTTCGGGTCGGCTCCGATGCGCGCGCAGGTCGCGGGGCAGAGCTCGATGCGGGCCGGGTGCGCGGGGTCGTCGTAGCGCCACCCCTCGTGCGCCGCGCACGCCTTGGCGCTCGCGTACTCGGCCAGCGTCTCGGCCGCGCTCGCGCCGCTCTTCGTGTAGGTCACGTTGACGAGGTCGGGGTCGAGCTCGCCCGAGGCCGCCGTCGGTAGCTCGAACGCGCAGGGGATCGACGCCTTGCGAATGGCGTCGAACGCGGCGAGCAGCGCGGCCTCGACCTGATCGCCGGTCGCGAGGTACGCGTGACCGGTGCCGCCGGCGGCGGCGAGCGCGTCGAGCGCGCTCAGGTTGCCGACCCCGACGACGAAGGTGAACACGCGCGGGGAGCCCGCGACGCCGGGCGCCACGATCGTGCTCGCGATCTCGCCGACGCCCTGCGGCGAGCACTCGGTCGGCTCGCCGTCGGTCGCGAGCAGCACCGCGACGCTGTGCGACGGGTGCGCCACGGCCCAGTCGTGCGCGTGCAGGATCGCGCCGGCGAGCGCCGGCGCCATGGGTGTCGCGGTGCGCGGGAACGCGTGGCCGTCGAGCGACGCGATGAACGCGGGCGCCACGCCGGGCAGCGCGGCGATCTCGACGTCGGGCGAGGCGTAGTCGCGCGGGTCGCACGACGAGCCGTACCCCTGGGCGAGCGGCGGGAAGAGCCCGAAGTACTGGATGCCGATGCCCAGCCCCGCGGAGTCGGGCGACGCGACGAAGCTGCGGAGCGCCGAGGTCACCGCCGTCCAGCGGTCGGCCGCGCCCGCGGGCAGGCCCATGCTCTCGGAGTAGTCGAGCATCACGTAGAGGTCGGCCGGCGCGCGCGCGGCGACCACCCGCTCGCTCGCGCAGCCGGTGAAGTTGCCGTCGCCGCTCGCCGCGTCGAAGAGCCCGCCGCTCGCGCCGCCGGCGCCGCCGTCGAACGTCTTGCCCCCCTCGGCGGCCGACGACGAGCCGCAGCCCCAGGCGAGCGCAGCGAGCGCGAAGAGCGAGGCGAGGCGCCTCATGGCGCGTGCCTCGCGACGAGCAGGCCGTACGGGCTCGCTCCGACGAGATCGGGCAGCGCGTCGCCGCTCACGTCGCCCGCCGCGAGCGACTCGGGGAAGGGCCGCACGTCGGCGAAGGGGGCGATCGCCTCGGCGGCGAGCGCGCCGCCCTGGGCGAAGTACGCGCCGATGGCGAACCACCCGTCGTGCTGCACGAACAGGTCGAGGCGGCCGTCGCCGTTCATGTCGGCGGCGGCGAGCTGCGACGGGCGCTCCCACGTCGGCCAGCCGACCGGCGCGCCGAACACGCCCCCCTCGCCCGGTTGCCACACGGTGACCTGCGAGGGGCCCGAGTACGACCACTCGGTGAACGCGACGTCCATCGTGCCGTCGCTGCCCAGATCGCCCACCCACAGCCCGCTGCCGCGTCCGTTCTGGACCGCGGCGGGCAGCGTCGTGATCAGGGCGGGCGCGCGCGGCGTCGGCTCGTCGACGATGTGGACCGCGGTCGATTGCGAGGTGACCTGCGCGGAGAGGGCGAGCTCGTCGGCCGGGTCGTCGTCGAGGTTGGCGACGCGGATGTCGCCGAGGGTGTGCGGCGGAAACGTGACGACGACGGGCGCGGCGAACGCCCCGTGGCCGTCGCCGTGCAGGAAGACCAGGCGCCCGACGTCGTCGGCGCCGTCGTGGAAGACGAGATCGACCAGCCCGTCACCGTCGAAGTCGCCCGAGCGGATGGGGCCAGCCCACTTCGTGTACGGCGCACCGATGAGCGAGACGCCCGGCCCGACGCCGCCGCCGGGCTGCCCGAGGTGCAGCGTGACGAGGCCGTCGTCGGCGACCGCGAGGTCGTTGCGGCCGTCGCCGTCGACGTCGGCGATGGTCGCGTACATCGCGTACTCTTGCGTGAGCGTGACGGCGTCGGCCAGCGCGCCGCCCGCAAGCTGCGCGTAGAGCGCGACCTGCCGGGACGAGCCGCCCGTCGCGACCACGTCGTTGAGGCCGTCGCCCGTCATGTCGCTGACGTAGACGCCCCAGACCGGGCCGCCGCGCATCAGCTCGACCCAGCCGAGGAAGGGCTGCTTGGGGATCGGCTTGTGGGGCGCGTCGTAGGGCGCGGCGTCTGCGAGCGCGTCCGCTTCGGCCGCGTCGCCGGGGGCGCCGTCACGGCCGGCGTCGGAGGCGGGCCTGCCTGCGTCGAACGCGGGGCCCGGCGCGTAGTCGCTGACCCCCGTGGCGCGCGGCTCGGAGCAGCCCAGCGCCGTCGCGAGCGTGACGAGAGACACGGCGGCGCGCGCGGTCATCGACTCAGGATGCTACCCATCCCACCGCGCAGCGCCAGGTGCGGGCTCGGGCGCCGCGCCGGGAGGGTCATTCGGGCGCGGGCGCGCTCTCGGGTAGCACGAGCGCGTACGACGAGGGCGCGACGCGCAGGAGCACCGCGCGCTTGCCGAGCCGCGCGCGGTCGTAGTGCGGGTACCAGGGGAGCGACGTCCACGCCTCGGAGTCGCGGATGTACTCGGGCACGACGAGGTCGAGCTCGACGTAGCGACCGCCCGTCTTGTGCGCGAGCGCCGGGCCGTAGCTCCACGCCTCGTGGCCAGCCTTCGGCGACACGTCGTTGTGCAGCGCGCCGCCGTAGCTCACGACCATCAAGCCCTTGCCCGCGGTCGCGTCGCGCTCGAGCTGACCCGCGACGACGCCGGTCGTGAGCGTCGCCGTCATACGGAGCATCAGGTCGATGTCGTCCGCGCCGGCCTGGGTGATGCGGGTCAGGTCGTCGCAGCTCGGCCGCAGCAGGTCGGGCACGATGCCGAGCGCGCGCGCCCGCGTGCCGAGCGCGACGTACTCGCTCTGGTTCGTCGCGGCCTGCGGCTGGGTCGCGGGCGCCTGCTGCCGGGCGACCTGCTTCGTCTCCTTCTTGCACTTGTCGTTGGGCATCATCAGCTCGACGAGCAGGAAGCTCGCCTTGCCCGCGAGCGCAGGCAGAAGCTCGTCGGTGAAGCGCCGCGTGGCCGACGCGACCCCCTCGCTCCCTCTCTGCGCGTGCGACTCGCCGATGCCGAGCGCGAGCGGTCGCGCCGCGAGGACGACCTCGAACGCCTCGCGGGCCGTCGTGAAGCTCCTGCACTCGAGCGCGCCGCACGGCTCGCCCGCCGGGCCGGTCGCAGCCTGCGCCGAGGCCGCCGCGCTCGCGGAGCCCGCGGCTGGGCTCGCGCTCGATCCGGCGCTGGCGGGAGGTGGCTTGGTGGCGCAGCCGGCGACGACGAGCGCCGCGGCGACGAGGAGCAGGGGGCGCGCGTGCATGGCGTGCTGCGATGGTACGCACACCCGCGTCGGCTGTTCTGCGATTCGCGCGCGGGCGGGGCTAGGCGGGCGTCGCTGCGCCCGCTACGCTGCGCGCACCATGCGTCCCACGTCGATCGCCAGCACGCGCCTCGCCCCCCTCGCGCTCGTCGCGCTCCTCGCGTCCACGGCGTGCTCGTCGAGCGACGCCCAGGCTCCGCCCGCCGAAGCGGTGGACGCCGGAGCGTCCGACGGCGCCGCCGACGCCGCTCCCGCGCGCGGCACCGTCGAGGTCTTCGCGACGCTCGCCGACTCGACCGAGGGCCTCGCGTTCGCGGGCTCGCCCCCGCGGCTCTACGTGGGGTCGGGCGGGGCGGTGCTGCGCCTCGATTCGAAGGGCGCCGCCGAGAAGGTCGCCGACGTGCCCGCGCCCGTCGGGCTCGCCGGGCGCGCGAGCGGTGCGCTCGTGGTCTGCGGCCTCTCGGAAGTCGAGGCCGGGCCCGGCCATGCCGTCCTCTACGAGGTCGATCCCGTTCAGGCCACGAGCCGCGTGCTCGTCGGCGTCGCCGACGGCCCCTTCAAGCTCACCAACTACGTCGCCGTCGCGCCCGATGGCGCGCTCGTCTGGAGCGACTCGGGGGCCGACAAGCTCTACCGCGCGAACGCAGACGGCAGCGGCGTGGCGCTCGTCACCGACGCGATTCGCTACCCCAACGGGCTCGCGTTCTCGGCCGACGGCGCGACGCTCTTCGTCGCGTCGTGGTCCACGAGCAAGCTCTACTCGCTGTCGCGCGCCGCGGACGGGAGCTACGGCGCGCCGAGCGTCTACTTCGACGGCGTGAGCCTCGTCGATGGCGTCGTCGCCCTCGCGTCGGGCACCCTCGTGCTCGTCACCACCGACGCGGGGCTGATCCTGCTGCACCCCGACAAGTCGCGGGAGACGCTCGCGCCCGCTTCGGCCTTCAACGTGCCCGCCAACGGCGCCTTCGCGCCGGCTGGCTACGGGTCGGGCTGGCTCTACGTGACGCAGCTCCTCGAGCCTACGATCAAGCGCGTCTGGGTCGGCGAGGCGGGCGTCTCGCTGCCGGGCGCGGCGCTCTAGTCGAGCGGCGCCCCTACGCTCGTCGTGCGCACCGCGGCGGCGGGCTCGCCGGGCGGCGCCGACGCGCGGCACGTGCTCGGCGCCGTGCAGGCGCGCGTCGAAGCGCGCGCCCTCCGATTGTCGGCGCGGCGCGGCGCGTTGCGGTAACGTGGCGACGATTTCGACGCGCCCGGGGGGACCGCGCCGTCGAAGCCCAGCCCCCTTTCAGGGCCCCTCCTCCCTCGAGCGCGCGCGTCGCGCTCGACGAACCCACGAGCCGACGATGACCACTCCTGCCACCCAATCGCCCACCACCGACGCGGGGGCTTCGCTCCGCCGCGCCTCGCAGCACGACGAGCATGGGCGAGGCCACGGCCTCTCGTTCATCTTCTGGTTGCTCGAGCAGAGCAAGCTCACGCTGCTCGCCGCGCCGACCGTCGTGGCGGCCATCGTGACCCTGCTGGCGCACGGCGGCTGGGGTGTGTTCCTCGGCGCCTGGCTCGCGGTGCCGCTCCTCGGCGTCGGCGTCCCCGTCCTCGCGCTCGTCGTCGCCTCGTACCGCGACGACCCGAGCGGCGCCGACACGAGCGCGTTCGTCGCGTGGCGCGACGCGCGCGACGCCGCGCGCTGGCAGGGGCGCAAGATCCCGATGGAGGTCGTGTACGAGGCGTACATGGCCGAGCGCCTCGACTTCCGCGCCGACGTGCTCGAGGTGATGCTGCGGCGCAACCTCCTGTTCCGGTTCTGCTTCACCTGGGGCGACGTGAAGTTCTACTTCCGCGAGTTCCTCGGGCAGAACGTCGGTCACAGCGTCGACTCGGACCGCGGCGACATCGCGCACGTCTACAACCGCGGCAACGACTTCTACGGGTGGTTCCTCGGCGAGACGATGACGTACACCTCGGGCCTCTTCCAGGACCCGAGCGAGTCGCTCGAGACGGCGCAGAACCGCAAGCTCGAGACCGTCTGCCAGTACGTGCAGATGAAGCCGGGCGATCGCCACCTCGACATCGGCTGCGGCTGGGGGCCGCTCGTCACGCACGCGGCCAAGCACCACGGCACCGACAGCACCGGCATCACGCTGGCCAAGGAGCAGGCCGAGTGGGCGAACCGTCGCGCCGCCGACGCCGGCGTCGCCGACCGCGTGCACGTCCTGGTCGACGACTACCGGAACCTCCCCGCCCAGAAGTTCGACAAGATCACCTGCCTGGAGATGGCCGAGCACGTCGGCATCAAGAACTTCCAGCGCTTCCTCTTGCAGGTGCGCGGCATGCTCGAGGACGACGGCATCTTCTACCTCCAGATCGCGGGCCTGCGCCGGTCGTGGCAGTTCGAGGATCTCGTCTGGGGCCTCTTCATGGGCAAGTACATCTTCCCCGGCGCCGACGCCTCGTGTCCGCTCGGCTTCGTCGTGGGCCAGGCCGAGCGCGCGGGCTTCGAGGTGCACCGCGTCGAGAACTGCGGCGTCCACTACTCGCTGACCATCCGCAAGTGGTACGAGAACTGGCTCTCGAACGAGGCGGCCATCGTCGCGAAGTACGGCCAGCGCTGGTTCCGCATGTGGTCGATGTTCCTCGCCTGGTCGGTCATCATCGCCGCGCAGGGAAGCTCGACGGTGTTCATGATCACGATGGCGAAGAACACGAAGAACGACGCCTCGTCGGTCGGCCCGGACGAGGCGCCGAAGCAGCCCTACAGCCGCATCCGACGCTGGATCGGCCCGAAGCCGGTCGCCACGCAGCAGTAGCGCGCGCGGAGCGGATGGCGTTCCGCGAGGGGCCACGCTCCGGTAAGATGACCGGTCGAGGTGCTCGTGATGGCTCGCTTTGCTTTCGCTCGCTTGGCTTGGTGCGTGGGGTTTCTCGGGGTCGCGGCGGTCGTCGGCTCCGGCTGCGGCGGCGGTAGCTCGCCCGCGTTCGGCGACCAAGACGGCGGCGGCGGCGCCGCCGGGGCAGACGATGGCGGCGGCGGCGGGGCGGGGACGGACGCCTCGCTCGACGCGCCGCCCGACGGCGCGGGCGCGTGCGTCGGGGGGTGCGACGACGGCATCGCGTGCACGGTCGACACCTGCGCGGCGGGCGCCTGCTCGCACCTCATCGGGCCCGCCACCGGCGCGACCGCGTGCCCGTCGGGGCAGTTCTGCGAGATCGGCAAGGGTTGCCAGCAGGCCGTCGCGTGCGCGACCAAGGCCGACTGCGTCAAGCACTGGAGCGACGCCTGCCACGCGAACGTCGCCTGCGACCCGGCGCGCTCGGTCTGCACCTTCACGACGCTCGACAAGGACGGCGACGGGCACCCCCCCATCGTCTGCGGCGGCGACGACTGCAACGACGTCAGCCCGCAGGTCTACCCGGGGCGCGCCGAGGCGTGCGACGGCCTCGACAACGACTGCAACCTGGCCACCGACGACGGCGCCACCTGCCCGGGCCTCGCCGTCTGCGCGCAGGGCTCGTGCGCGTGCCCGCCCGACAGCCAGTGCGGCGGCGCGTGCGTCGACAAGTCGTCCGACGAGCAGAACTGCGGCGCGTGCGGCAACCGCTGCCCGACCGGCTCGGCGTGCAACGCCGGCACCTGCTCGTGCCCCGTCGCGGGCCAGGTCGCCTGCAACGGCGCGTGCGTCGACACCCGGTCCGACCCGGCCAACTGCGCGGGCTGCGGCAACGCCTGCGCGAGCGGCTACGCCTGCCAGAGCTCGGCGTGCCTCTGCCTGGGCTCCTCGTGCGGCGGCGTCTGCTTCGACACGCAGCGCGACCCCTCGCACTGCGGCGGCTGCAGCACCGTCTGCGCGTCCGGCCAGTCGTGCCTCTCGGGGGTCTGCAAGTGCCCCGCGTCGTCGCAGGCGTGCGGCGGCGTGTGCACCGACGTGACCTCCAACGCCGCCCACTGCGGCACCTGCGACACGGTCTGCGCCCTCGGGGCGTCGTGCACCGCGAGCCAGTGCGTCTGCCCGGCCGGCAAGCAGGTGTGCAGCGGAGCGTGCACCGACGTCTCGTCGGACAAGTACAACTGCGGCGCCTGCGGCAGCTATTGCCCCGGGCTCTGCTCGGGCAACGCCTGCCTGCCGACGTGCAGCGACGGCGTGAAGAACGCCGCCGAGACGGACATCGACTGCGGCGGGAGCGCGTGCGCCCCCTGCGCGAGCGGCAAGTTCTGCCTCGTCGGGGGCGACTGCATGGGCAACACCTGCACGGTCGGCAAGTGCGCGGGCGCCGCGACGATCTCGTTCGCGTCGGCCGGCACGGTGACGGTCGGGTCGATCCCCTACTCGGTCGCGCTCGGCGACTTCGACAAGAACGGCAAGCTCGATCTCTTCGCGGCGAACGAGGGCGCGACGACCGCGAGCGCGGCGCTGAACCTCGGCAACATGACGTTCGGCGCGGCGGCGACGTACACCGCGGGCTCCGCGCCGTTCCACGTCGTGCTCGGCGACGTGAGCGGCGACGGGCTGCTCGACGCGGTCGTGACCAACTCGGCGTCGTCCAACGTGTCGATCTTCCGCGGCGTCGCGGGCGGCACGTTCGCCGCCGCCACGAACGTCACGGTGGGCGTCGGGGTGACGCTCTACGCGAGCGCGCTCGGCGATCTCGACGGCGATGGCGATCTCGACCTCGCCGTCGCGGGCGAGTCGAACGGCTTCGTCTACCTGCTGCACAACAACGGGGCAGGGGCGTTCACCTCGTTCACGAGTTACCCCGTCACGACGCCGAGCCACCTGCTCGTGGCCGATCTCACGGGCGACCACGTCAACGACATCATCGTCACGTCGGGCACCACGAGCACGGGCAGCACCTTCACCGTGCTCAAGGGGCTGGCCGGCGGCCTCTTCCAGGTCCAGACCGGCTCGCCGCAGACGACGGGCTCGGGGCCGCGCTCGCTCGCGGTCGCCGACTTCGACGGCGACGGCGATCTCGACGTGGCCGTCGCCTGCTACGTCTCGAGCCGCGTGTACGTGCACCTCAACGGCGGCGCTGGCGTCGTCGGCAACGGGTCGTCGTTCACCTCGACCAACTACGCGACGGGGGCGGGGACGCGCTGGGTGGTCGCCGCCGATTTCAATCGTGACGGCCTCCCCGATCTCGCGGTGGCCAACTACTCGGGCCTCTCGGTGAGCGTCCTCGCAGGTGCTGGCGGCGGCGTGTTCGGGGCGGCCGTCACGTCCCCGCTCGCGACGGGCGGGACGCCCGAGGCGCTCGCGTCGGGCGATCTCGACGGCGACGGCTTGCCCGACCTCGTCGTGGCCGACGGCGGCAACTCGCTCGCCGTCTTGCGCAACACCACGCAGTGACCCGCGCGCGGCGGCTCGGCCGTCGCGTCGCTGGGCCTACCCGAGCGGGTCGTCGACCTCGGCCGCGGCGCTCTCGCGCTTCTGTCGGCGCTCGCGCACGCGGTCGCGCACGTAGGCGACGAGCTCGTCGACGTACGACTCGAACGGCGGGCACACGATGCCGGTGCCGGCGAGCACGTCGTCGGTGTTGCGCGCGTCGAACCGAACCGGCGTCGCGAGCTGCTCGACGAACGCGCGCGGGCTCTTGGCGAAGCGCTCGAGCCCGGGGGCGCGCAGCAGCGCGCGCGTGAGGTTGCTCGGGATGAAGCCGCGCGGGCCGCGCTTGCCCCCGGCTCGCGCGACCAGGTCGAACGTCTCGCGCGCGGTGAGCGGGTTGGGGTCGCCCAGGTGGAACGTGCGGCCGGGCGCGCGCGGGTCGCGGCCGATGGCGTGCGCGGCGCGCACGACGTAGTCGACGGGCACGAGGTGCAGCGGCGCGTCGCCGCGCACCGGCATCGGAACCGCGAGCTCGGCGGGCGAGGTGACGATGAGCAGCATGAGCAGGTACGGCCCGTCGAAGCGGGCGATCTCCCCCGTCTTCGAGTCGCCGACGACGATGGTGGGGCGCACGACGCACACGGGCGTGCGGCGCATGGCGGCGCGCGCCAGCCGCTCGGCGCGCGCGTGCGTCTCCTCGACGACGTTGCGGAAGCCCTGGCCGGCCTCGAGCTCGTCCTCGAGCACGAGCCCGGTGCGGTCGCCGGCCACCCACGCGGTGGAGTGCACGACCAGGTTCTTCAGCGCGGGCGCCGCGCGCGCGAGCTCGAGCACCTCGCGCGTGCCGCGCACGTTGACGCGCTCGGCGGTCGCGCGGTCGGTCGTGGGCTCGGCGACCTGGGCCATGTGGTGGATGCGATCGACGTCGCCGGCGACCTCGCGGAACTCCGCGCCGCTCAGCCCGAGGTCCATCGCCGCGGCGTCCCCCTCGACGAGCACGACCCGCTCGCGCTGGCCCGCGGGAAGCTCGTCGAGCGCGCGCTGGGCCTCGGCTGCCTCGGCGGCGGCGACGACGGCGTAGACGAGCGCGCGGGGCTCGTCGGCGAGCACCTGGCTCGCCATGCGGCGGGCGCCGAACGACGGAAAGCCCGTCAGCAGCGTGACTTCGTCGTACCCGCGCCGAGGCATCGCGTCGCGCACGCTACCACGCCTGGTCCCCGTCCCGCGTCTCGGGCACGATGGGGTCGGTGCTCGCAGCTTCCTCCTGGCTCGCCGCCCTCGTGCTGTGGTTCGCCGCCCCCGGGCTGGCGGCCGACGGCGCCGCGCTCGCGGCGCTGGCCGAGGTGTCGGAGCTGCCCGCGCCCTGCCCGTCCGACATGGTGCTCGTCGACGGCGACTACTGCCCCGCCGTGCCGTACGTCTGCGCGCGTCGCGACGGCCCGAGCGCGTACCGCTGTCTCGAGTACGCGCGGCTCGGGCGCTGCGGCGCGCCCCTCGAGCCGCGGCGCTTCTGCATCGACCGCTACGAGTGGCCCAACCGGGTGGGCGAGGCGCCGCGCGTCTTCGTCACCTGGTACGAGGCCAAGAAGCTGTGCGGCGAGATCGGCAAGCGCCTCTGCCGACGCACCGAGTGGACGCTCGCGTGCGAGGGGCCCAAGCGCCTGCCGTACCCCTACGGCTTCATCCGCCAGCCGAGCCCCTGCAACGTCGACCACCGCCCCATCCCGTTCGACATCGACGCGATGATCGACCCGGCCACGCGCGACGCCGAGATCGCGCGGCTCTGGCAGGCCGACCCCATCGGGTCGCACGACGGCTGCGTCAGCTCGTACGGCGTGTTCGACCTCGCGGGCAACGTCGACGAGTGGACGGACAACCAGGCCGACGACCCGGCTTCGCCGTACATCTCGACGCTCAACGGCGGCTACTGGGGCCCGGTGCGCGACACGTGCCGCCTCACGACGACGGCGCACGGCCCGAGGTTCGAGTTCTACCAGGTGGGCTTCCGCTGCTGCGCCGACTCCGACGACGGCGTCGACCTCTGAAGCACCTCCGCAAGCGCTTCGAAAAGCGCTTCAGGAAGCATCTCGAAGCGCCGTTCGTAAAGTTGGCCGGGGCCAGTGGCGCCGACCAACGTTCGTTTTACGATGTTCGCGCGTTCGCTCCTCCTGCTCTCGCTCCTCGCCGGTGCCGTCACGGCCGCGCCCCAGGCGGTCCAGGCCCTGCGCTCGGGGCCCCAGGCTGCGGCGCTCGCGGGGCCGCCCGCCGAGCTCGGCACCTCCCACCCCGAGGCCCACGCCGACGCCCCGGTGCTGGCCCCCGCGGCAGCCGCCGCGCCGGACGCTCCTTGCCCCGAGGGGATGGCGCTGGTGGAGGGGGAGTACTGCCCGTCGCTCGGCCACCGCTGCCTGCGCGAGCTCGACGGGCCCGGCGACCGCTGCGCGGAGTACGACGAGACGCCCATCTGCAAGGGCAAGCCCGAGCGCAAGCGCTACTGCATCGACCGCTACGAGTACCCGAACCTCGCCGGCGTGAAGCCCGTCGTCATGGTCGACTGGCTCGAGGCCAAGGCCGCCTGCGACACCGAGGGCAAGCGCCTCTGCACCGGCAGCGAGTGGACGCTCGCCTGCGAGGGGGCCGAGCGTCTGCCGTACCCCTACGGCGTCAGCCGCGACGCGGGCGCGTGCAACATCGACCGCCCCCACCCCGAGCCCGATCTCGAGGCCTTCGGCCACCCGCGCGAGGTCTCGGCCGAGGTCGCGCGGCTCGACCAGCGCGTCGCGAGCGGCCAGATGAACCGCTGCGAGAGCCCCTACGGCGTGCACGACATGACGGGCAACGTGGACGAGTGGGTCGTCAACGAGCGCCACTTCGAGGCCCCCGCCGAGGGGCAGGAGGCGCCCTACGTGTCGGGGCTCAAGGGGGGCTACTGGGGCCCGGTGCGCGACCGGTGCCGTCCCACCACGACGTTCCACAACGAGTGGTTCCGCTTCTACCAGGTCGGCTTCCGCTGCTGCGACGAGGCTCGCTGACGGGGCTTCCGGTGTCGCGAGCGGGCGGTGCTTCCCCCGGTACGGTTCTTGGAGTACCCTTCCGGCGCTTGAACTTGCACCCGCCAGCCGCCGCTCCAGCTTTCTGGGCCCATAGCTCAATCGGTCAGAGCCCCCGGCTCATAACCGGGCCGTTCCTGGTTCGAACCCGGGTGGGCCTACCGGCGCCTCTTTCCATCGTCGGCCTCGGGGCGGGGCATCGCTCGGCAGGCCGCGCTGCGGCGGCACGTTTCGTCGGCGCTGCCGCCATTGCTCGTTTTGTCGGCGGTGCGGCTGCGCATCGTTCCATCCGCTGCGCGGCGGCACGTCCCGTCCGCGGCTAGGATTCGTGGGGCCTGATGGCCCGCAAGGAGACCCACCGGTTGAGCTTCAGCGATCAGATTGCCCTCCTCGAGTCCCTCCAGGTCATCGACGTCGAGCTGCGCCGCGTCGACGACGCGCTCGGCCAGCAGAACGGCGAGCTCGCGACCCAGCGCGCCGAGCAGAAGCGGCTCGAGGACAAGCTCGCCGCCGACCGCGCCAGCCTCGCCGACATGGAGCGAACGCGCAGCGAGCTGATGATCGAGGTGCGGCAGATGTCGCAGCAGATCGACCGCTCGCGCGAGAAGCTCTCGCGCTCGCGCAACGAGCGCGAGAACCAGGCCGTGCAGCGCGAGCTCGAGGAGCTGCGCAAGCTGCTGCGCGACCGCGAGGACGAGATCCAGAAGCTCGCGATGCTCGCCGAGGCCGCCCGCGGCTCCATCGAGGAGGGCGACAAGAAGCGCCAGAAGATCGTCGACGATCTCGGCGGCCGCGAGGGGGAGACCACCACCCTGCTCGCGCAGCTCACCGCCGAGCGCGCCGAGAAGTTCGCCGCGCGCACCGAGATCGCCAAGCAGGTCAACGCGGCCACGCTGCGCCGCTACGACCTCGTGCGCTCCAAGCGCGGCACCGGCGTCGCCAAGACGACCCTCGGCACGTGCCTCTCGTGCCACATGCAGCTGCCCCCGATGCTCTACCAGAAGCTCATGCGCCGCGAGGCGTTCGAGCAGTGCCCGAGCTGCGCGCGCATCCTGTACTTCGAGCCGCCCCGCGCAGCGACGGGCGACGGCACCACCTGACCGAGCGGCGCTCCCCGCCCGCCCAGCGCGCACCGTGAAGAGCTGCCCGAGCTGCCGTCGCCTGTTCGCGGCCGATGCCGGCTTCTGCCCGCACGACGGCGGCTCGCTGCTCGGCGTCGACGAGGTGCCCGTGCCGCCGGACGCGGCCGACCCGCGCGTCGGCTCGACGCTGTGCGGCCGCTGGCACATTCGCCGCATCGTCGCCGACGGCGGCATGGGGCGCGTCTACGAGGCGCTCGACCTCGCGCAGCCCGAGCGCGTCGCCATCAAGGTGCTCCACCCCGACATCGCCCGCGACGACGTCGCCGTCGAGCGCTTCCGCCGCGAGTTCGAGGTCTCCAAGCTCGTGCCCCACGCGCACATCGTCGAGGTGAAGGACTTCTGCGACACGGGCGACGGCAGCTCGGCGCTCGTCATGGAGTTCCTCGACGGCGAGGAGCTTCGCACGCTGCTCAAGCGCGAGCGGCACGTGTCGCCCGCGCGGCTCGTGCGCATGCTCGCGCAGGCCACGCAGGGGCTCGACGAGGCGCACCGCCAGAAGCTCGTGCACCGCGATCTCAAGCCCGACAACCTGTTCCTGTGCGGCACGCACGACGGTGACGTCGTGAAGGTGCTCGACTTCGGGTCGGTGAAGGACAAGTCGCAGGCGGCCAAGAAGCTGACCATGCTCGGCACGACGATCGGCTCGCCGTTCTACATGTCGCCCGAGCAGGCGCAGGGGCTCGAGACGCTCGACGCGCGCGCCGACGTCTGGTCGCTCGCGGCCATCGCGTACGAGTGCCTCACCGGCACGGTGCCCTTCGTCGGCAAGAACGGCCCGAGCATCCTCCTCGCCATCCTCACCGAGGACCCGGTGCCCCCCACCGAGAAGGGGCGCGGCGGGCCCGTGCCGATCGCGCCCGCCGTCGACGACGTCATCGAGAGCGCGCTCGCGAAGAACCCGGCGCTGCGCCCGCCCACCGCCGGCGCGCTCGCCGACGCGTTCGGGCACGCGTACGGCCTCGAGGGCACGCACCTCGACTGGGCGTGGGTCCCCGAGGGGGAGCTCGCGCGGCGCATCGAGAAGGCGATGGCGGCGATGCCCCCCGCGCAGGCGCGCTTCGACGCCTCGCGCATGGACGCCGCCTTCGCCGACGCGCCGACGTCCTCCGACGACCGCGCGATGGGCCTGCCGAGCGCGACGCCGCGCTGGGTCCTGCCCGCCGTCGTCGCCGCGGTGGTCGCCCTCGTCGTCGCCGTCGTGGCGACGGTCGTCGCGCGCGCACATTGACCGACCCTCGCCCGCGCGCGGCGCGCACCGAGCGCGCTTCGCCTGCTCGTGGCGAGGGCAGGGGGCGCGTGGTAACTTCGGGCGTCATGCAGCCAGCGTCGAAGCTCGTCGCGTACCTCGTCGTCGCCTTGTCCGCCGCCGCCCTCGCGTGCGGCAAGACCAGCGAGGCAGCCCCGGCCGCCGAGCGTGCCACCCCTGTCGCCGCCGCTCCGGCGCCCGCCGTCGAGCTCGTCGAGACGCCCAACTACGTCGCGCGCATCGTCGTCGCCGGGGCCTGCAAGAAGGGCGAGGCGTGCGTCGCTCAGGTCGTCATCGAGGCGAAGGGCGACTACCACGTCAACGACAAGTACCCGTACAAGTTCAAGCCCGACGAGCCCGCGTCCGAGGGCGTGAAGTACGACAAGGCGCTCGTGACGCGCGACGACGCGAAGATCGAGGCCAAGCGCGCCACCCTGCCGCTCGCGTTCAAGTCCGAGCGCTCGGGCGAGGTGACCGTCGGCGGCCAGCTCTCGCTGAGCGTCTGCTCCGAGGCCAACTGCCTCATGGACAAGGTCGCGCTCGACGCGAAGGTCAAGGTTCAGTAGCGGGCGGCGCTCGAGGCGAGGCCGAGCCCCGTCGGCGCGCTCGCGCCCGAGCCCGAGGCCACGGTCGAGCAGCGCGCCGTCACGGAAGACGAGGCCCCGTGAACGCAGGCAAGCCGCTCGAACATCTCGCCCAGGTCGCGTCCCTGGTCGAGGCGCGCTTCCGCGAGGGGCGGCGGGTGCTCTCGTTCCAGGAGTACCTCGAGCTGTTCGCCGGCAAGCCCGAGCGCTACGGGCGCGACGCGTCGCGCTACCTCTGCGATCTGTTCGACCACTACGGCACGACCGAGATCGCGCGCCCGTGGGGGACCTCCACGCGCTACCGCCTGTTCGACCTGCCCTGGGAGAGCCCGTCGGGGCGACGCGACGCGCTCGTCGGGCAGGAGGAGGTGCAGGGCGAGGTCTACCGCGTCCTCTGCAACTTCGTGCGCGAGGGGCGCCCCAACCGCCTCATGCTCCTGTGCGGGCCGAACGGCTCGTCCAAGTCGACGGTCGCGGCGTGCATCATGCGCGCGCTCGAGCACTACTCGACGACCGACGAGGGGGCGCTCTACCGCTTCCACTGGATCTTCCCCGACCAGCGGGCGCTGCGCGGGGCCATCGGCTTCGGCGGCGGCGACGCTCCCGCTGCCAAGGGGGGCGCGAGCTACGCGCACCTGCCCGAGGACGCGGTCGACGCGCGGCTCTTCCTCGAGGTGCGTGA
>CAITLX010000610.1 GCA_903893335.1 uncultured delta proteobacterium
CTCTGTTATGTCAACAGGAATACCAGCCTTCTTGACGGCGTGCACGGGGTCGATGAGTATGACATTACTGAGGAAGAGAGATCTGTACTCGAAGTAATAACTATGCGAAACGCGCGCCCAACCGCCAGAGATCTCGACGAAATCCTTGCACAGTTTGCAAACGAGCTTGCAACGAGCCTCGAGCTCAGCTATGTCGATTTTGATGTGTGCCATCCTGGCAAAGTGCTCACGCCGCCAGGCCGAGAGCCTCGCGCAGGTGTTCGGCGGACGCCTCGCCGAGCGCGATCGCGCGCTCGTCGAAGGCTGGCTCGACACCTGGGCCCACGCGCGCGGCGACTGGCTCGCGGGAGGATTGCTCGACCGAGACGACGCGAACACGCTGCTGTTCGCGACGGCCGCGGGCGACGGGGCCGCGGTCGCGCGCCTGTTCGAGGACGGCCCGAAGCTGCTCGATCTGCCCGCGTTCGCCGCGCCGCTCGCGAAGTTCGGCGGCGCGCTCACGCTCGTTCCGGGGCCGCAGCCCGCCGACGCGCACGCGCTGCACTTCACGCGCCGGCCTCCGAAGGTCCACGGCCGCACGCCCCACGCCGCCCCCCCGGGCGCCGGCGCGCTCGACGTGCTCTGGGCTCTCGATCGAGGCGTGCTCCGCGTGGCCGGCGGGGCACGCGCCTCCGACGCGTGGGCCGCGCTCGCCGCGCCCGCGCCGGGCTCGACGCTCGCCGCCGACGCCGAGGTCGCGACGGCCACGGCCCACCTCGGCGCCGACGTCGCGTTCGCCCTCGTCGCGCGTCCGCTTCGCCTCGTCGAGCGCTTCGCGGGCAAACGCGCCGACGCACCCGCGCTCGCGGCGCCCCTCGTGCTCGCGCTCGGCGGGCACGCGCGCAGCGCCTGGCTCGAGCTCGACCTCTCACCTGCCCTCTCGCGCGAGGGCGCCGGCCTCGCGAGGCGGGTGACGCCGTGACGCAGAAGCCCCCCGCCCTCGGCCTCGCGACGCTCGCGGTCCACGCCGGCGAGCACCGCGACCCCAGCGGCGCGCTCGACGCGCCGATCGTCATGTCGTCCGCCTTCGCGTTCGAGAGCGCCGACCTCGCCGCCGGCGCGTTTCGCGGCGAGAACGAGGCGTACATTTACGGGCGCTGGGCGAACCCCACCGTCGAGCACCTCGAGCAGAAGCTCGCCGCTCTCGAGCAGGGAGGCGCCGCCGTCGCGACCGCGAGCGGCATGGCCGCCATCAGCGGCGCGCTCCTGTCGCTGCTGCGCGCCGGCGATCACCTCGTCGCGCCGCGCTCGATGTACGGCGAGTCGGCGCGCCTGCTGCGCGAGCGCCTCCCGCGCCTCGGCATCGAGACGACCTTCGTCGACGACCCGTCGCCGGCGTCGTACGAGGCCGCGATCCGCCCCACGACACGCGTGCTCTACGCCGAGAGCCCCGCCAACCCGATGCTCGCGGTGACCGACCTCGCAGCCATCGGCGCGCTCGCGCGCTCGCGCGGCCTCGTCAGCGTCGCCGACAACACCTTCGCGACGCCCTACTGCCAGAACCCGCTCGCCCTCGGCGTCGACCTCGTCGTGCACTCGATGACCAAGGCGCTCGGCGGCCACGGCGACGCCATCGGCGGGTGCGTCGTGGGGCCCGTCGGCCTCCTCGACGCGGTGCGCGACACCGTCGTCAAGGGCTTCGGCGGCGTCCTGTCGCCGTTCAACGCCTGGCTCGTGGCGCGCGGCATCGCGACGTTCGCGCTGCGCCAGCGCGAGGCCTGCGCGAGCGCGAGCGCCATCGCGCGCTGGCTCGCCTCGCACCCCGCGGTCGCGCGCGTGCACTACCCGGGCCTCGCGTCGCATCCGGGCCACGCCATCGCCGCCCGCCAGATGCGCGCGTTCGGCGCGCTCGTCGCCTTCGAGCTCGAGGGCGGCCTCGACGCAGCGCGCGACGTCGTCGATCGCGTCGAGCTCGTGTCGCACGCGGTGAGCCTGGGCGACACGCGCTCGCTCATCACGCACCCCGCCTCCACGACCGCGAGCACGATGCCCGCCGACGACCGCCGTCGCGCAGGCATCGGCGACGGCCTGCTGCGCCTGAGCGTCGGCATCGAGGACGCGGACGACCTCCTGCGCGACCTCGCGCACGCGCTGCCCGCGTGACCTCCGGTCAGTCGGTCAGCCCGAGCGCCTCGAGCTGAGGCGCGAGCGCGCGGTACGCGCCCGACATCTCGCGCAGCACCTTGCCGTCCTCGTCCACGACGAGCCAGTGCGGCACCGCGTGCGTCCCGCTCGCGCGCCACGCGCTGCCATCGAGGTCCACGAAGCTCGCGCCCCCGATCTCCTTGGCCATCGCCTCGAGGCTCGCGCGGTCGTCGGCGCCGACCACGACCCGCACGCCCACCAGCGTCGAGCCCGCGAAGCGCGCCTGCATGCCGCGGATGAGCCCCATCGCCTCGTGGCAGACGTGGCACCAGGGCGCGACGTACACCGTCACGCAGCGCGCCTTGCCGGCGCAGACGTCGGCCGGCGTCTCGTAGCTCGCCGCGGCGACGAGCGGCACCCAGGGCACGCGCCGCGGACGCATCCACCACACCACGGCGACCACGCCGAGGGCGACCAGCACGCCACGCACGAGCATCCGGCGCACCCGCGCGTCGTCGGGCGGCGCGAGCGCTTGAGGCGGGGCGACGGGCTGCGGTCGAGCCGCTCGCGGCATGGGGCGCGCGGGCGCCGGCGGAGCGTCGTCGAGCTCGATCGCCGCCGAGGGGGCGAGCCCGTCGGCGATCGCGAACACGGCGCCGCAGGTCGCGCAGCCGAGGTGCGTGAGCGTCCCATCCGCGTCGGCGCCGAGCGCCTGCGGCGCGTGGCACGCGGGGCAGCGAACGTCGCTCACCCCCTCATTATGCGCGCCCCCAAGGCCTAGCGCACGCGCCGACGATCCCCCGCGCCAGCGCGGCGCGTGCTACGACCCGCGGTCGAAATGGATCGGCTGATCGTCCGAGGGGCACGGCAGCACAACCTGCGAAACGTCTCGTGCGAGCTGCCGCGTGACCGGCTGGTCGTCATCACGGGGCCGAGCGGGTCGGGCAAGTCGTCGCTCGCCTTCGACACGATCTACGCCGAGGGGCAGCGCCGCTACGTCGAGTCGCTCTCGGCCTACGCTCGTCAGTTCCTCGAGCAGCTCGCCAAGCCCGATGTCGATGCCATCGAGGGGCTCTCGCCCGCCATCGCCATCGAGCAGCGCGCGCTGTCGAAGAGCCCCCGCTCCACCGTCGGCACCGTCACCGAGATCGCCGACTACCTGCGCCTGCTGTACGCGCGGGTCGGCACGCCCCACTGCCCGACGTGCGGCAAGCTCATCGCCGCGCAGACGGTGCAGCAGATCGTCGACACGATCCTCGCCCGAGGCGACGGCGCCCGCTTCACGCTGCTCGCCCCCGTCGCGCACGCGCGCAAGGGGGAGCTCAAGCTCGAGCTCGACAAGCTGCGGCGCGACGGCTTCGTGCGCGCCCGCATCGACGGCCAGGTCGTCGACCTCGGCGACGAGATCGTGCTCGACCGCGCGCGCGCGCACGACCTCGAGGTCGTCGTCGATCGCGTCGTGCTCAAGGAAGGAATGAAGGGTCGCGTCACCGACTCGGTCGAGCTCGCGCTCGAGATCGGCGAGGGGCGCCTCTTGGTCGACCCGGGCGACGGCGGCGCCGCGACGTGGATGAGCGAGCGCTTCGCGTGCATCGACTGCGGCGTCTCGCTCCCTCCCATCGAGCCGCGCATGTTCTCGTTCAACGGCCCGCACGGCGCCTGCCCCACCTGCGACGGCCTCGGCGAGCGCACGCGCATCGATCCGGCGCGCGTCGTGCCCGACCCGTCTCGCTCGCTGCGCGAGGGCGCGGTGCTGGCATGGGGCCGCCGCGGCTCGCCCGCGCTCGCCAGCGAGGTCGCGCGCGCCGTCGAGGTGCTCGGCGTCAGCCCCGACGCTGCGTGGTCCGCCCTCGCGGACGACGCGCGGCAGGCCATCCTGCACGGCGCCGCCGCGCCCGCGCGTGGCCGCAAGCGCATCGCCTACGACGGCGTCGTCACGCGCCTCACGCGGCGCCTCGACGCGTTCGACGACCCGCGCGCCGGCGACGACCCCTCCGACGCGGAGATCGACGAGGGCGCCATCGCCGACGACGACGTCGGCCGCTTCGCCGTCACGCGCACCTGCGACGCCTGCCACGGCAAGCGACTGCGCGCCGAGGCGCTCGGCGTCACGCTCGGCGGCAAGAGCATCTCCGAGGTGGGCGCCACGGGCCTCTGCCACGTGCGCGCGTTCCTCGAGGGCCTGCTCTCCGACACGAGCGCGCTCGGCCCGCGCGAGCACACCATCGCCGACCCGCTGCTGCGCGCGGTCATCGCGAGGCTCGGGTTCCTCATCGACGTCGGCCTCGACTACCTCACGCTCGACCGCCCCGCGCACACGCTCTCGGGGGGCGAGGGGCAGCGCATCCGGCTCGCCACGCAGATCGGCGCCGCCCTCGTCGGCGTGCTGTACGTGCTCGACGAGCCGTCGGTCGGCCTGCACGCGCGCGACAACACCCGCCTGCTCGAAGCGCTCCGGCGGCTCGTCGATCTCGGCAACAGCGTCATCGTCGTCGAGCACGACCGCGACGCCATCCTCGCGGCCGACCACATCGTCGACATGGGCCCCGGCGCCGGAGCGCAGGGCGGCACGATCGTCGCGCAGGGCACCCCCGACGACATCCTGCGCGACCCCGCGTCCGTCACCGGCCCCTGGCTCGCCGGCACGCGACGGCTGCCCATCCCGCGCGAACGCGACCGCGTCGCGCGCGACGCGCGCTCGCTGCGCATCGTCGGCGCGCGCGCCCACAACCTGCGCGACGTCACCGCGGAGATCCCCATCGGCCTGATGACGGCCATCACGGGCGTCTCGGGCTCGGGCAAATCGAGCCTCATCGTCGACACGCTCCTGCCCGGCGTACGCGGCTCGCTCTACGGCGCCGCGGCGCTCGTCGGCGCGTGCGACCGCATCGAGGGGCTCGAGCACATCGACAAGGTCGTCTCCATCGACCAGGCGCCCATCGGCCGCACCCCGCGCTCCAACCCCGCGACCTACACGGGCGTCTTCAGCCAGCTGCGCGAGCTGTGGGCCGGCGTGCCCGAGGCCCGCGCCCGCGGCTACAAGCCCGGCCGCTTCTCGTTCAACGTCAAGGGCGGCCGCTGCGAGACGTGCCAGGGCGACGGCGTTCGGCGCGTCGAGATGCACTTCCTGCCCGACGTCTTCGTCACGTGCGACGCCTGCCACGGGCAGCGCTACAACCGCGAGACGCTCGAGATCACCTGGCGCGGCCTCTCCATCGCCGACGCCCTCGACCTCACGGCTTCGCAGGCGGTCGACCTGTTCGAGGCCATCCCCCGCGTGCGCGACCAGCTCGCGGCGCTCGGTCGCGTCGGCCTCGGCTACCTGCGCCTCGGCCAGCCCGCGACCACGCTCTCGGGCGGCGAGGCGCAGCGCGTGAAGCTCGCGCGCGAGCTCTCGCGCAAGGCCACGGGCCGTACGCTGTACGTGCTCGACGAGCCGACCACCGGCCTGCACTTCGCCGACGTCGAGCTGCTCGTCGTGGCGCTCGCCGGCCTGCGCGACGCCGGTAACACCGTCATCGTCGTCGAGCACAACCTCGACGTCGTCGCGTGCGCCGATTGGGTCGTCGATCTCGGCCCCGAGGGGGGCGAGCGCGGCGGCGAGATCGTCGTCGCCGGCACCCCCGAGGCCGTGTCGCGCGAGCCTGCCTCGCACACCGGGCGCTACCTCGCGCGCGTCCTCGCCGAGCGCGGCGCGCGCTAGGCGCCTCGTAGGGGGTCAGCCGCCGTTGGGCGCGCCCCGCGGCGCCGGTAAGCCGTCGTTCGGCTCGCTCCGCGCGGACGTAGCCCGCGGGAGCTCGAGCCGGACCGGCTCAGCCGTAGTCCTTCTCCCTGCGCTCCTGGTCCTCTTTGCAGCGGATGCAGAGGTTCGTCTCGGGGCGCGCCTCGAGACGCTTGACCGAGATCTCCTCGCCGCACTCCTCGCAGGTGCCGAACGAGCCGTCGTCGATCTTCGTGAGCGCCTTGGTGATCTTGTCGAGGAAGATCTTCTCGCGGCCACGCAGGCGGAACGTGAAGGACTGCAGGTACTCGCTCGACGCGAGGTCCATCTCGTCGGGCAGGTCGTTCGCGTCGAGGGTCATGTCCTCGTCGAGCGTCTGCTTGGCCTTCTTGATGATCTCGTCGCGCTTCTCCTCGAGAAGACCGCGAAATTTCTTGAGCTGGGCCTTGTTCATGTCGCGTCCCCGATGAGGCCGGTGAAGCCAAGTGCTGCCGCGTGGCCAGGCTCGATCGGCGTCCGACCGAGCCCCCCCCGAAAAACAGGGTCGCCCAGGGTAAGCAGTGAGACCGAGGTCGTCAATGCGTCGGAAGCGGAAAACGGTCGCTCCTCGCTCTTCCTTTACCGCGCCCGGGCCGGACAGTAGCGTCTCCCGGTGCTCGACACCCTCGACCCGACCCGCGAGGTGCCCCCCGCGCGCGACGCCGCCACCGTGCTGGTGGTGCGCGACGGCGCCGACCGCCTCGAGGTGTTCTGCGTCGAGCGCCACGCGCGCTCCGGGTTCATGGGCGGCGCGCTCGTCTTCCCCGGCGGCAAGGTGGACGTCGCCGACGC
>CAITLX010000611.1 GCA_903893335.1 uncultured delta proteobacterium
GAGCGCGCCCCCCGGCTGCGCGAGCGGCTCGAACTGGACGCGCGGCGACCAGGGCAGCACGCGCATGCGCCCCGGAGGCGCGTGCGTCTCGTGCCACAACTCGCAGGGCGAGGGCCCGGCCGAGGACCTGCTCGGCACCGTCTACGCCAGCGCGCACGACTTCAGCGACTGCAACGGCATCAACGGCACGTCGGGCTCGCTCGCCGGCGCGTACATCTCCGTGATGGACGCGAACCACGCCGAGACCGCGCGGATCCCCGTCAACTCGGTCGGCAACTTCCTCGGCTACGTGCCCAACGCGGCCACCTGGTACGTCGCCATCGTGGCCAACGGCAAGTCGCGGGCGATGACCGCGGTGCCGACGAGCGGCGACTGCAACTCGTGCCACACCCAGAGCGGCGCGAGCAACGCTCCGGGGCGCATCCTCATCCCCTGAGCCCACGCGCGCGCGGCCTTCGCGCACCTCGACGACGCGCACGCGGCGGGCAGCGGTCAAGCCGCCGCGCGTCGGGCGGCGGTCCGACCTGGACAACGGCGCGAAGCTGGTACAATCCGCCCGCTTTCCCCAAACCGACCCACGCGAGGATTTCCATGGAGCACAAGCTTCCCGCCCTGCCGTACGCGCTCGATGCGCTCAGCCCGCACCTCTCGAAGGAGACGCTCGAGCTGCACCACGGCAAGCACCACCAGGCCTACGTCACCAACCTCAACAACCTGGTCAAGGGCACCGACTTCGAGGCTCTCGAGCTCGACGCGATCGCGACCAAGGCCTCGGGCCCGATCTTCAACAACGCCGCCCAGGTGTGGAACCACACGTTCTACTGGAGCTGCCTGTCGCCGACCGGCGGCGGCAAGCCGGCGGGCGCGCTCGCGGCGGCCATCGACGCGAAGTGGGGCTCGTTCGAGGCCTTCCAGGAGGCCTTCACCAAGTCGGCCGTCGGCAACTTCGGCTCGGGGTGGACGTGGCTCGTGCGCAAGCCCGACGGCGCGCTCGACATCGTCAACACGAGCAACGCCGGCACGCCCATCACCACGGCCGACAAGCCGCTGCTCACCTGCGACGTGTGGGAGCACGCGTACTACGTCGACTACCGCAACCGCCGCGCCGACTACGTGGCGACGTTCTTCAAGATCGCCAACTGGGCGTTCGCGTCGCAGAACTTCGGCTGACACGCACAAACCGAGACCGCGCGACGCTCACGCGCCGCGCGGTCTGGGTCGGCTCGAGGCGCGCTCCCCGGAAGGGCAGCGCGCCTCGCGCGTTTCAGGCCCAACTCACCAGCAGTAGCTGGTGCCGCCGGTGTGCGACTTCGAGTGGCAGGTCCCGGTGCACGTCTTCGTGGTGCAAGTACCGGTCGGCGTACCGATGACGAACCCGCTCGCCGGCGCCGCGATGACGTCGCGAACGCCGTTCAGGTGCGTCGCCGCCGTGGCCGCCGCGTGGCAGGTGTTGGTGCAGGTCACACCGGAGATGCCCGTGTGCCTACCGTGACGACCCGTGCTCGGGCTGGCAGCGTGGCAGGTGCCGCAGCTTCCGACCGTCCACGTGCCGCCCGCCCAGTACGGGGTGGTCACCGGGGCACCGCCGCGGCCATTGGAGTGACAAGCGCCGGTGCAGGTGCCTCGCCCCGTGGCGGGATTGCCCGTCGTGCCTGCGACGTTGAAGGTCATTCCGACCGCGCCCGCGCCGCTGAACACCACGTCACCGTGGTGGCCCGTCGTCGTCAGATCGGCGCTCGGCACGTAGCCGAGCGCGTGCGCGAGGTCGCCAGCCGCCGGGACGGTGTGGCAGCTGCTGCACGCGAAGGCGACGTGCGTGGTGCTGGCCGCGAGGTGCGCGACGTGGCGCCCGACCGCGAGCGTGTTCGTCGTCGTCTCGGCTCCGACACCCGCCGGCGGGTTGTACTGCGTGGCGCGGTTGCCGTGGCAGAAGCCGCAGCTCTTCCAGTCGGCGTTCGAGTGGCACGAGGTGTTGTTGCAGGTCACGCCGACCGTGCCGCCGTCGAGGGCCGCGCCGTGGCACTGCGTGCAGGCGACGTTGTGCTCGTCGCGCTGCTGGTTGGCGACGAAGTAGTTGGACCCGTGGTGGTTGGCGCCCCCCTTGGGCGTCGTCCAGCCGGTGAGGTCGTGGTACTTGTTGCTGTCGACGACGCCGTCGATGTGCTTGTTGCGGTCGGCCCACGTCGTGGCGCGCGTCGCCGGATCGTACGTCGCGACGACGGCGGCGTGGCAGATGCGGCAGTCGGTGTGCGCCGGGTGCGTTCCGCCGGGCGGGTTGGTGTGGCACGTGTTGCCGCACGAGTCGTAGGTGCCGTCGACCTTCGTCCACAGCGGGGTGCGGCTCACCGTGCCGCCCGTGTTGGCGCCGCGCAGCGTGGCGCCGTGGCAGTAGCCGCCGGTGCACGTGAGCGCGGTGGGCGAGAACGTGGGCCAGGCGCCGCCGGTCGCCGACGGGCCGCCCCAGCTCAGGTCGAGGGTGCCGTTGCTGTGGGCCGTGGATGCGGGCACGACGTGGCAGTCGGTGCACTGGCCGTCGCGGTGCCAGGTGCTCGTCGAGAGGTGCGCGGTGTGCGCGCCGACGGCGGCCTGGGTGGTCAGCGTCTCGCCGTTGGTCCCGCGCGGAGGCGCCGGGGTGTTCGCCACCGCGTCACCGTGGCAGCTGGTGCACGTCAGATTGGCGAGGTCGTGCTTGCCGTCGATGTGCAGCGACGCGTCCTTCCAGACGACCGTCGGCGGATTGCCCGGCGTGAACGACTGAATGACCGGCGTGTGGCAGGCGGGGCAGGCGTCGTTCGCGGGGTGCGTGCCGCCCGGCGGCAGGGTGTGGCACGTGGTGCCGCACGCAGCCTGCGTGTCGTCGACCTTCGTCCAGCGCGGCGTGCGCATCACCGTGCCGCCGGCGACCGCGCCGAGCAGCGTGGCGCCGTGGCAATACGCGCCCGTGCAGGTGTTGGTCGACGGGTCGAAGAGCGGCATGGCCCCGTCGGCCGCGCTCGGGCCGCCCCACGAGAAGTCGACGGCGGAGTTGCTGTGCGACGTCGAGGCGGGGACCGTGTGGCAATCGGTGCACTGCACCTGGCGGTGCCACGACGCCTGCGAGAGGTGCGAGGCGTGCGCGCCGACGGCCGGCTGGGTGGTGAGCGTCTCGCCCTGCGTGCCCTTGGGGGGCGCGACCGAGCCGGTGACGCTGTCGCCGTGGCAGGAGGTGCAGGTGAGCTGCGCGACGTCGACGGTGCCGTCGATGTGGCGCTTGGGGTCCGCCCACGCGACCGAGGCGGGATTGCCCGCGGCGTAGGCCGACACGACGGCGCCGTGGCACGTCGGGCAGGCGTCGTTCTGCGGGTGGGCGCCGCCGGGCGGGTTGGTGTGGCAGGTCGAGCCGCAGGCAGCCTGCGTGTCGTCGACCTTCGTCCACAGCGGCTTGCGCATGACCGTGCCGCCGCTGGCAGCCCCGAGCAGCGTGGCGCCGTGGCAGTAGGCGCCCGAGCAGGTCAGCGCCGTGGTGTCGAACTTCGGGAGCGTGCCGCCCTTCGAGGCCAGCGCCCCGAAGGCGATGTCGACCGCGCCGCTCGTGTGGAGCGTCGAGGCGGGGACGGTGTGGCAGTCGGTGCACTCGCCGGCGCGGTGCCAGGTGCTCGCCGCGAGGTGCGACTGGTGCGCGCCGACCGCGCGCGAGGTCGTGGCCGCCTCGCCCTTGGTGCCGTACGGGGGCGCGGCGTCGCCGCGCACGCTGTCGCCGTGGCAGCTCGTGCAGGTGAGCGCCGCGACGTCGACCTTGCCGTCGCCGTGCAGATCGGGATTCACCCAGGTCGCCGCCGACGGGTTCAGCGGGTCGTAGGTCGCGATGACCGAGCGGTGGCACATCGCGCAGGCGGTGCTCTGCGGGTGCGTGCCGCCGGGCGGGTTGGTGTGGCACGAGCTGCCGCAGGCCTTGAAGGTGCCGTCGACCTTCGTCCACACCGGCGTGCGGGCCACCGAGCCGCCGGCCTTCGCGCCGGCGAGCTGCGTGCCGTGGCAGTAGACCGACGCGCACGAGACGCTCGCCACGTCGAACGAGGGCGCCGCGCCGCGCGCCGCGGCCACGGCGCTGAACTTCAGATCGACCAGCCCGTCGGAGTGCAGCACCGACGCGGGCACCGTGTGGCAATCGGTGCACTGCACGTCGCGGTGCCAGCCGCTCGGCGCGAGGTGCGCCTGGTGCGCGCCGACCGCGCCCTGGGTCGTGAGCGTCTCGCCCTGCGTGCCGTGCGGAGGCGCCGGGTCGTTGCGCACGGCGTCGCCGTGGCAGGTGGTGCAGGCCATCGTGCCGACGTCGACGTGGCCGTCGATGTGCAGCGCCGCATTGGCCCAGACGGCCTGCGACGGATTGCCCGGTGTGAACGACGCGATGGTCGCGGTGTGGCACGTGGGGCACGCGTCGTTCTGCGGGTGCGAGCCTCCAGGCGGCGTCGCGTGGCAGGCGGAGCCGCAGCTGTCGTACGTCTGGTCGACGGTCGTCCAGACGGGCGTGCGCAGCGAACCGTCGGCGGGCAGCGACGAACCGTGGCAGTAGACGCCCGCGCAGGTGAGCGCGGTGCCGTCGTAAGAGGGCGTCGCGTTCGAGGCGATCGCCGTGTCGCCGAACTTGATGTCGACCGTGCCGTTGGCGTGCGGGGCCGAGGTCGGGACGGTGTGGCACGCGTTGCAGGCGACCGGCTTGTGCCAGCCCTGCGGGCCGAGGTGGCTGCCGTGCGCGCCGACCGCGCGCGTCGAGGGGTCCGTCTCGCCGGCGGTGCCGATGGGCGGCGCCGGGTTGTTGCTCGACGGGTCACCGTGGCACGAGGTGCACTGCAGGATGCTCGAGAGCACGTCGACCGTGCCATTGATGTGCAGCGCGGGGTTCTTCCACACGACCGAGACGGTCGCGCCGACCGAGATCGAGGCGACCACCTCGTCGTGGCACGCCTGGCAAGCCGTGGAGTTGGGGTGGTTGCCGCCCGGCGGGAGCGTGTGGCACGAGGTGCCGCACGCGGCCTGGGAGCCGTCGACCTGCGTCCAGAGCGGCGTGCGGTTCGACGGCGTGCCGACGTCGTCGGGCTTGAGCCCCGCGCCGTGGCAGTAGACGCCCGTGCAGGTGGCCGTGGTCGGGTCGAACGTGCCGCTGCGCGCGAGCGGGCCCCACACGAGATCGTCGGCGCCGTTGAGGTGCGTGGGCACGGCCGGGTCGACCGGCTTGGTGGGCAGGATGTGGCACTCGGAGCAGCCGACCTGTGCGTGCCACGAGGAGGGCGCGAGGTGCGACTGGTGCGCGCCCACGCCGATGGCCGCGGTGGTGGTGTTGCCGAGCGTGTCGCGCGGCGGGGCCGGGTTGGCCGAGCCGTGGCAGAGGGTGCAGCCGGCGCCGCCGTCCCAGACGTAGCCGCCGTCGGTCGCGCCGCCGGAATCGGTCACGCCCGCGTCGCTCGCGTCGGCAGCCGCGTCGGAGGCGGCGTCGCCCGTGGCGGCGTCGGTTCCGGCGTCGGAGGCCCCGTCGGTGCCCCCCGCGCCGTCGGTCGCGCCGTCCGTGACCGTCGCGCCATCGGTCGCTCCGTCATCGATCGTCGCGCCGTCGGTCGCGCCGTCGTCGAGCGTCGCGCCGTCGGTCGCGCCATCGGTCGCGCCATCGGTCGCGCCGTCGGTCGCGCCGTCGTCGACCACCGCGCCGTCGTCGGCGTCGGGGTCGCGCGCGTCACCCGTGGCGTCGGCACCGTCGACCGTCGCACCATCGGTGGCGCCGTCGTCGGCGGTCGTGCGGTCGGTCGCGGCATCGATCGCGCCGCCGGACGGCTCCTCCGCGGCTTCCTCGCCAACCCCCGCACACCCCGCGCCCAAACAGATGACGATGCCAGCCAACCAGCCGAACCGTCGCACGTCACACTTGAGCATTCCGTCAGGTCTCCGGGGGATCCGGAGTGTCCCAGCAAGGGACGGGCCAACTTGCCCCAGCCCTTTGTGACATTTCACATTACTTCATGATCTCGCCGGGTCGCGCGCCGCGCCAGGCCGCGAGCGCGGCGGGGTGCCGCCTGTGAGAGTTGCGCTACGATGCAGCCTTTGCGTCGCGCCTGATCAGGGGGCCCCGGCGTCGTCGTCGGAGCCCGTCATCGACGTGAGAGCGCGCGTCGCGGCGGCGACGTCCCCCTGCCCGTACCAGTCGACGTAGACGAAGCTCGGCCGGTGGCTCTGCTGCCGCCAGCACTCGACCGCGCGACGCCGCACGAACGCAGGCTCGTTGGCCACCGCCGCGTTGGCGGCGCTCGGCAGGACGATGCCGCCGCCGGAGTCCTGGTAGATGAACTGGTTGAGGAAATACAGGTCATTCGTCGGCGCGCCGCGGTAGGGCGCGCACGAGAACTGCGACGCGTCGGTCACGTTGTAATCGGTGTCGACGATGTGGTCCCAGAGGTAGTGCTGCCAGGCGGGCCTCCCCGCGTCGCGGCTGTCGTTGAACACGACGAGGCGCGCGCCCGAGGCGATCATCTCGCGCAAGGTCGGCCAGCCCCGCGCGCCGTCGTGCGTGTAGAGGTACGGGCCGAGCCCCGCCTGCTCGAAGACGGCGGCGATCTGCGCGGGCGTCACGGTGCTCTCGGCGAAGAGCGTGACGATCTCGCCCGGGTGGGCGTCGAGGAAGCCCTTGACGACCTCGAGAATGCCGAGCAGCGGCTCCTCGCCGAGCAGCCCCTTGAGGCTGGAGTTGTGCGTGACGTAGACGACGTCGGCCTGCGAGGCGTCCTTGCCGAAGTAGGGGCAGGGGCGGATGCCGAGCCCGCGAATGCCGTACGCGAGCTGATCGGCGATGGGGCGGTCCTGGTTCGGATAGAGGTACTGCACGGGGCCGCCGGCTGCGTAGCTGAACGCGTTGTGCGTCGCGGCGAACGTGACGTCGGGGTAGCGGCGCTCGCACAGGTCGGCGCTGCCGAGGCAGGTCTCGGCGACAGCCGAGCTCGCGTCCGCCGCGTCGGCGAGCGCGCCGCCAGCGTCCGGCCCCGCCGACGACGGAGCGGCCCCCTCGTCGGAGGCGCTGCACGCGGCGCAGGCGAGCGAGGCGACGAGCAGCGTGACGAGCGTGGCGGCGAGCGGGCGAAGGGGCATGCCCCATGGGACGACGTTGACGACCGCGTGACAAGCCTGCAACACACGCCCCGCGGGTGACCCCCGCGCGCACACTTGCGCGGCGCGGCGAGCCGCTCCTACGATCACCCGCCGTGATGCGACGCACCTCTCCGCTCGTGCTCCTCGTCCTCGCCGCGTGCAGCAGCGCCTCCACGGTCGGCGGCCTGTCGGGGGGCGCCGCCGACGGGAGCGCGGGGGCCGGCGGGGGGCGACCCGTGCCGAGCGCTCCACCGGCGCAGGTGGTCGGCGTCGCGTCGCTCGGGCGACTGCAAGCTGGCACAGGGGCCGCGACGACGCAGGGCAACGCGATGTTCCTCTCGCCGGCGACGGACCTGTCGGGGTCGAGCTTCCAGGACATGTTCTCGGGCTACATCGCCGTGCCGATCGACGCGTGCGTGTCGCTGCCGACGTTCAGCACGAGCGGCGGCGGCCAGCAGAACCCGCTCGACGCAGGCCAGGTCGGCTTCGTCGACGAGGAGGGCACGGCGTACGCGCTGCCCGCGCTCATCCCGGGCTTCCCCGTCTACCAGGCCAAGCTGCCCGACGCCGCGTTCCGCCCCCTCTCGCGCTACCGACTGGTGGCGACCGGCGGCGCGGTGCCCGCGTTCGAGGGGGCGTTCTGGACACCCGGGCCCCTCACCGTCACCGCGCCCGGGGCCACCGGGGCGCTCGTCGTCGATCGGGCGCAGCCGCTCACGATCCGCTGGTCGGGCGCGCCGGACGGCGACCCGATCATCGTGCAGCTCGCGCAGGCCGACACCAAGGTCACCTGCCGCGTGCGCGACGACGGCGAGTTCACGGTGCCGAGCGCGACGCTGCAAGCGTTCGCGGATTCGGCCTCGATCGACCGCAGCGGCGGAGGCGCGGCGACCGACACGATGACCGTCGAGCGCGTCGCCTGGTACCCCGTCGGCGCGGGCGCGACCGCGACGCTCGTCATCGCGACGTCGGGCGCGAGCTTCGATCTCGATCTGCGCTGAGCCCGCGCGAGCTTCGGTCGCGATCTGCCCTCGCTGGCGCGTCACGCGCAGACGACGCGCACGCCGTGCCGCTCGTCGAGCGTGCCGATCTCGAGCGCCGCGGCGCGCGTGCGCAGCAGGACGGCCTCGCGCCCGCGCACCTCGAAGCGCACCTGCCCGCTGGCGATCTTCGAGTTGAGGCACCAGGTGGGCGGGCCCTGCGGGTTGTCGTAGCGCAGGGCGACGAAGTCGCGATCGTCGGCTGCGAGCTCGCCCTCGATCGTCGCGATGCGGCTCTCGGCCGAGAAGCGGAACGAGCGGCGCCCGATCGTGCCCCTCGCGCCGAGCAGCGCGCGCGGGGCGTCGAACGCGTAGCGCACGCCGCGGTGCACCACGACCATCAGCGTGAGCGGCGGCGCGAGCCAGGGGCCGACCGGCACGCGCGCGGTCACCCCTTCGAGGACGAGATCGTGCGGCTCGTCCCACTGGTTGACGTGCGCCCACGCGTACGAGGGCGCGTGGCCGCGCCCCCAGTTGTGCCCCTGCATGCCGCGCCAGCCCTCGACCGCGACGCGCTCGCCGAAGGCCTCGTAGGAGCCCGAGAAGCGCGCGTCGGGGTGGGGCGACACGAGCTTCGAGCTCGGCAGGCGCCCCTCGTACATCGCGCGCAGCGGCAGCGGCACGAGCGCCGGCGCGTCGGTGGTGAACGCGAGGTCGAACGCGACGCGCCCCTCGGCCGACGCGACCTGCCCCGACAGCGCGCCGTCGCGCAGGCGCACGTCGCACACGTGGAGGTCGAGCCCCGCGGGCGCGAAGCGGGCGCTCGAGAAGGGCTGCGTCTGCTTGACGCCGCGGTGCACCGCGTCGCGGTCGAACGCGATGGCCCACGCCTCGGCCACCGGCGGCGAGCCGTCGGCGCGCGAGAGGATCGTCGCCTTGACCCAGAGCGCACGGCGCCCCGTCGGGTCGACGAGCTTGAGAAACCAGCTCTCGACGTGGGGCCCGCCAGCCGCGGCGTCGAAGCGCAGCGCGTTGCCGTCGAACGGCGCGCCGGGGCCGTACGACGCGGGCGCGAAGCGAGCGGCCAGAGCGGAGAGGGCACGGCGCGCTTGCATCCCGACGTTCTGTGGATACAGAATCTTCGAAACGATCGCAAGCCGCCGGGCGCGGCGAGGGGCTCTCCAATGACGCTGCACGTCCCGGACGTTCACGCCGCGCGGCGACGCGCGACGCCTGCGCGCGACGCGGGCTCTCCGGCCACCGCCAGCGCGACCCGCGCCTTCAGCGCGCGCGAGTACGCGATCGCCCACGCGATCGCCGAGACGGTGCTCCCCGGCGGCACGCGGCTGCCCGCAGGCGGGCCCGACACGCTCGCGCGCACCGCGCAGATGATGCTCGAGATGGGGCCGGCGTTCGCGCACGGCATCCGCGCCGGCCTCTGGGTCATCGACGGCAAGGCGCGCGCGCGGCGCGGGCGCGGGTTCGCCTCGCTCGGCGCGGACGAGCGGCTCGCGGAGCTTCGCTCGTGGGCCGAGAGCGACGACCGCCACGCGCGCTGGCTGCTGCGCGGGTTGCTCGTGGCCTTCAAGCAGCCGCACTTCGACGACGCGGGCGTCGTCGGCGCGCTCGGCTGCCGCTACGAGCGCGAGCGCCCGGTCGCGCCCGAGCGCCCCGCGTGGCGCGAGCACGTCATCGACGGCCGCAAGGCGAGCCGCGACCTCGAGCTGACGTGCGAGGTGGTCGTCGTCGGCACCGGCGCTGGAGGAGGAGCCGCCGCGTACGAACTCGCGCGGCGCGGGCGTGCGGTGCTGCTCGTCGAGGCCGGCGACTGGCACGACCGCAGCGCGTTCGACGGCCGCATGCGCCGCGCCTCGACGCGCATGTACCTCGGCCGCGGCACGACCTTCGCCATCGGCAACTCGGCCTGCGCGGTGTGGGCCGGGCGCGCCGTCGGGGGCAGCACGGTCATCAACTCCGGCACCTGCTACCGCGCGCCCGCCGCCACGCTCGCGCGCTGGCGCGAGCGCTACGGGCTCCCCTTCGCGAGCGGCGAGCTCGACCCGTTCTACGCGCGCGTCGAGGCGATGCTCGACGTGCGCCCCGCGGCGCTCGATCTCGTCGGCGGCTCGGGGCGCGTGGTCGCGCGCGGCGCCGACGCGCTCGGCCTGTCGAACGGCCCGCTGATGCGCAACGCCCCCGACTGCGACGGGCAGGGGGTGTGCGCGTTCGGCTGCCCGACCGGCGCGAAGCGCTCGTCCGACGTGAGCTGGGTGCCCGCCGCGCTGCGCCATGGTGCGCAGCTGGTCACCGCCGCCGACGTCCGCTTCCTCGACATCGAGGGGGGGCGCGCGCGCGGCCTGGTAGCGCGGCTCGCCTCGGGCCACACGCTGCGCGTGCGCGCCGACGCGGTCGTCGTGGCGGGGGGCGCGCTGCAGACGCCGCTGCTCTTGCAACGAAGCGGCGCGTGCGTGTCGTCGGGCTGGCTCGGGCAGAACCTCTCGGTGCACCCCGCGACCAAGGTCCTCGCGCAGTTCGACGAGACCATCGACATGACGCGCGGCATCCCGCAGAGCTGGTACATCGACACGCTCGCGGCCGAGGGCATCATGTGCGAGGGGGGCAGCGTGCCGCCCGACGTGACGGCCGCCAGCGTGCCCTGGCTCGGCTCGCGCTTCATGGAGCTGATGGCCGAGTACGGCCACCTCGCGTCGTTCGGGCTGATGATCCAGGACCACGCGCGCGGCAGCGTGAGCCGCGGGGCCGGTGGGCTCCCGCTCATCCGCTACGACATGACCCCGGGCGATCTGGCGCGCATGCAGCGCGGCCTCGCGCTCGTGTGCGACGTGTTCCTGCGCGCGGGCGCGAAGCGCGTGCTGCCCTTCGTGCACCGGCACGACGAGGTGCGCAGCGCGTTCGACGTCGATCTGCTCCGCCGCGCGCGCCTGACGGCGGGCGACGTCGAGGTCACGGCGTTCCACCCCCTCGGCACCTGCCGCATGGGCACCGACCCGCGCCGGTCGTGCGTGGGCCCCGACGGCGAGGCGCACGACACCGCGCGCCTCTTCGTCGCCGACGGCAGCGCGGTGCCCTCGAGCCTCGGGGTCAACCCCCAGATGACGATCATGGCGCTCGCGCTGCGCGCCGCCGAGCAGATCGACGCCACGCTCGACGAGCCCGCCGGCCGCACGCCCGTGCGCTCGCCCCACCGCGTCGATCGCGCGCGGCGCCTCGCGTTCTCCGAGACGATGCGCGGCACGCTGCGCCTCGAGGGAGAGTCGCGCGAACGCGCGTGCGCCTTCACCGTCGACGTCGCGAGCCGCCCGCTCGCGCAGCTCGCCGGGCTGCGCGAGGCGCACCTGCGCGGCACGATGGACCTCGACGGCGTCGCGACGCGCCGCCCCGCCGAGGGCACGCTCGGGCTCGACCTCGCGCGCACGCGGCGCATCCCCTACGCGCTGACGTTCGTCGACGACCGGGGCCGCACCCTGCGCCTCTCGGGCGAGAAGACGCTGCGCGCGCGGTCGCTGCTTCGCTCGATGACGGTGCTGCCCGTGACGCTCGAGACCGACGAGGGCGTGGTGCTCGGCCGCGGCGAGCTTCGCTTCGACCTGCGCGACCTCCCCTCGTTCGTCGGCAGCGCCCGCCTCGCGCGCAGCGCCGCGCGCTGAGCCCCGGACAAACGAAGCCCGCTCCGACACCGCCCACCGAGAGGGGCGACGAGGGAGCGGGCTCGAACGGCGCGCGGGTCAGTTCGTGCCGGGGACCGGCGCCGGGACTCCGCCACCGCCGTCGACTGCGTAGCCGCACGGCACCCCGCCCTGGTTCGCGTCGGGCGCCGGGAAGGCGAGCGAGGCGAGGGGCGCGGCGGGCTTGGTGAGGTCGCTCACGACCACGCCGCCGTACGACACGGAGTAGACGAAGTTGTCGAGGAACACGCCGCGTCGCACGTCGATGCCGTAGTAGCCGCCGCAGAAGCCACCCTGCGGCACGCCCGAGAAGAGCGGCGAGTGGTCGATGGAGAGGATCGGCGTGATCGGGTCGCCGACCGCGACGTGGAAGACCTCGAGCGAGCTGCGCAGCCCGTACGACGCGGTCGAGTCCCACGTCGAGTAGGGGAACGCGAGCGCCTTCTGGTCGGCGAAGTAGGTGAACGCCTTGTGGTCCCAGCTCGCCGTCGTGCTGCCCGAGGGGTCACCGTACGAGTAGGTGCCGACCACCGCGGGGTGCGCGCCGTCGGTGACGTCGAACACCTGCAGCTTCACGCCGAGCGTGTGCACGCCGCCGCCGGGGCCGACCTCGGTCTCCTTGCCGATCGTCAGCAGGTGGCCGTCGTCGAGCGGGTGCATGTACTCGCTGAAGCCCGGGATGGTGAGCTCACCGAGCAGCGTGGGGTGCGCGGCGTCGGCGAGGTCGAAGACGAACAGCGGGTCGACCTGCTGGAAGGTCACGACGTAGCCGCGCGGCCCGACGAAGCGCGTCGAGTAGATGCGCTCGTTGGGGGCGAGGTTGCCGACGTCGCCCACGATCTGCAGCACGTCGCCGTCGGGCGCGAGGGTGAAGACGTGCACGAGGCTGCGCGCGGTGGCGACCGCCGGGTCGTCCTGCGTGCGCGAGCCCGGGAACGCCCAGGGCTTCGACGCGGCGCCGCCGGCTTGCCCGCCGGAGGGAGGAGGCGCCACGCCCGCGTCGACCGTCACCGTGCCGCCGTCCGAGGCGCCGGCCACTCCGCCCGAGCCGCCGGTGGTGCCCGCGGCTCCACCGACGCCGACGTCGGTGCCGCCGGTGCCCGTGCTCGGGCCGAACCACATGCGGTCCTCGGTGGTGGCGACGCGCAGCACGCCGTCGCGCTCGTCGAGGGCGAACTGATCGCCGACCGAGCCGACGACCGTGCCCGAGCCGACGTAGGTCGGGTCGCCGCCGGTCGAGCCGAGGTCGAACTTGTGCAGGTGCGTCCACGACGACGGCACCGGCGTCGTCGGCACCGCGCCGAGCGCGAGGTCGGCCGCGAGGTAGGTGTCCGTCCACGCCGCGGCGGCGAGGTAGAGCGACGACGCGTTGGCGTAGACCGTCTGCGCGTCGCCGACGACGCTCACGCCCGACGAGGCGCCCGGGGCCGTCCAGTCGAGGCCGCGGAGCTGCACCAGGCCGTACGCCGTCGTGCCGGCGGTCGGCACGTAGTAGCGGTCGCAGGCGAGCGTGGACGCGGTGACCGTGCTGCCGCTGCGCGCGAAGTCGTAGGGGAGCCAGTCCTCGACGCGCGACTGCGCGATGAGCTGCGCGCTCTCGACGCGGAGCGTCTCCCAGGCGGCGACCATCTCGTCGACCGTCTGCGGCTGCACGCCGCCGACCATCGTGGGCCAGCCCGGCAGCGCCGGGCCGTGCGCGCCGCCGGTGAGCACGGTGCGCACCTCGGCGCCCATGCGCCGCGACGACAGGTAGTTGCCCTCGTACCAGTGCTCGCCGACCACCGTCGGCGTCGAGCCGGTGAGCTCGACGATGGTGAGCTTGGTGAGCGGCGCGTAGGCGACGGGGCTCGGGCCCGAGCCCGTGGGGCCCTGATCGGGCGCCGGAGCCGGCGTCGGGTCGACCGTGGAGCCCCCCGCCATGCCGACGCCGTAGCCCCAGCCGTACTCGTTGTAGGTCGAGCGCGGCGTGACGCCGGCAGCCGCGAAGATGGGCGAGCCGTCGACCGTCGAGTAGATGGCGGCGCGGCCGTCGGCCACGAACATCTCGACGGGAGAGCCCTCGACCTGCAGCGAGTCGGCGATGGCGAGCGAGGTGGCCGGCCACGCGTTGACGACGAGCATGCGGTCGCCGTGCAGGACGTAGAGGTACTTGCCGTCGGTCTTGACGATGTCGGCCTCGTCGACGCCCGCGACCTGCGTGTTGGTGTCCGAGTGGCTCGTCGCCTGCTCGGGGACCGCGCCGCCGGTGCCGCCCGCGCCGCCGGCCGAGGCGCCCGCGTCGGCCATGTCGAGCGAGCCGCCGCTGCCGCGCGGCGCGCCGTACCCGACGTACGTGGGGCCGCCCTGGCGCAGCCACGCGACCTCCTGGTCGATGCGCGCGTTCATCTTCTCGAGCGCGTCGGCCGCGAGCATCGACCGGAGATCGCCGCAGCTTGCGGCGCGGTGCAGCGTCGCGCGCGCGACGCCCGTGCGGTCGGCGGAGCCCCCCGAGGTGCAGGCCGGCACCGCTACGGTCGCGCCGAAGGTGGCGCAGAAGAAAGCGAGCGTGGAGCGGGTCATCGTGCGCATGGGAGACCTCTTCTTTGGGGCCCGCGGCGCGGGACCTCTGCCCTTGTAACCATCAACACGCGTGCCACCAGCCCCTACGCCGGACCCTCACGGAAACCATTGAGGAATTCGTCGTTCAAGCGCCCCCGCGCGCCCCTCGGCGCGACGCGTGCGCCCTGCCGGGTGTGCCAGGTGGCACACCCGCGCTCACTCGTCTCGGAGGGCTCCCCTCCGGCGCTCACTCGTCGCGGCCGGCGCCCTGGAAGCCGTCGCGCTTCGGGTCGGCGAACAGCACGTTGAACGTCGTCAGCGTGCCGTAGCAGCCCGTCACGTACTGCTGCAGCGTGACCTTGTCCTCGGCGGTGAGGCCCGCGTGCGCGTTGACCTTCTGCTCGAGCACGCGCAGCCGGTCGCGCAGCATCACGATCTTGTGGAAGAAGGCGTCGATGGGGATGCGCTTCTCCTGCGTCCCCTCCTTGCCCGGCTTGAGCACGAGCTCGCCCCCCTCCCAGCGGCCGCCGAGCGTCGCCTCTCCGATGCCGAGCTCCTCGCGGAGCACCTCGGCGAGCACGGTGCGAAACGTGTCGATGTCCATGTCGAGCTCGATCTCCTTGGGAAGCGTGGGGCGCCGCGGCGCCTCGGGCGCGTGGGGGGTGCGGGAGCGCGCAGCGCGCGGCGTCGGCCGCTCGGGCTCGCGCTCGGCGGCCGTGCCGCGCGCGCGCCACTCGGTGCAGGTCCCCGTCGAGGTCACGGGGAACGCGCGCATCTGCCGCGCGCAGATGCCCACGACGCCGAGGTTCGGGTCCTGCCCGTAGGGGCGAAAGGCGCCACAGACGCCGCACGTTCGGTCGAGCTCGGCTCCCACGACGCGCGAGCGTAGCGCGCCGCCGCCGGGAATGGGCGCTACAGTGCGCGGGTGAAGCTGGTGGCGCTGACGCGCAAGGTGCGGGCGCCCGAGCAGGCCGCCGCGAGGTTGGCCGCGGTGACCGAGGGCACGCTCGCCGAGGCGCGCGTGCGGCTCGCGCCCGAGGCCCCCGCGATCCTCGGCAGGTTCGCCGACGAGCGCGCCGACGCGATCGTGGCGGCGCTGCGCGACGCGGGCGAGTCGGCGCTCGCCATCGACGCGCGCGTGCCCACCGACGACGATCGGCTCGTGGCGCGCACGCTCGCCTTCGACGACGAGGGGGGCACCTTCGTCGCCGCAGGGGGCGCGACGATGCGGCTGGCCTGGAGCGACGTGTGCGCCGTCTTGCGCGGGGCGACCTCGTCGCGCACCGAGACGGAGCACACCTCGCGCGAGCGCAAGCTCTCGCTCGGCTCGGCCGTGATGACGGGCGGCATGAAGTGGTCGACCACGACCGAGCGCACGAGCAAGACGACCGAGGAGACGACGGTGCAGGCCATCTTCGTCTGCGCGCGCGACGGGCGCGTGGCGGTCGTGCGCGAGCGCGGCTTCGACTTCACCTGCATGGGCGCGGCGCTGCAGCCCTCGCGCACCGCGAACATGACGACGCTCGTCGGGTGGCTCGCCGCGCGCGCCCGCGGCGCGGTGCACGACGACAGGCTCTTGCGCCTCGGGCGAAGGCCGATGCCGCTGCTCGGCGCAAGCGAGACGGTCGCGGGCACCTCGCAGCAGACGACGCGCACCGCGGCGACCACGACCACCCTCGACGTGCTCGTCGCGTTCGCGCACGCGGCCACGCTCGAGGGGCTCTTTCCCTGAGGCCACGCGCCCCGCGCGCGTGGCGCGAACCGCGGTAGGCTCGGCGCCCGCGCATGGATCCGCTCGTCGTCCTCGCCTCGGCCTCGGTGGGCGCCGCGCTCGGCGCCGCCGCCGCGTGGATCGCCGCGTCGTCGCGCACCGCCGACGCCGAGC
>CAITLX010000612.1 GCA_903893335.1 uncultured delta proteobacterium
GCCTCCGCGGCGCTGCTGGTCGTCGGCTACGTCGGCTGCCTGTCGTGGACGCTGCCCTGGTTGAGTCTCGGCACGCCGGCGCTCGTGGCCTCGTACCTGGCGGCGCTGCACCTCGTGGCGTGGCGCGACCCGAGCGTGCGCGGGGTGCGCGTCGGGCGCCTCGCCGCCGCGCTCGTGCTGCTCCCCGTGCACCTCGTGACGCTCGCGATCGCCGCCATGCTGCTCCTCGCGCTGCACCCGCTCGTGCCCGTCGGCGCGTGGGCGCTGGTCGGCGCGCTCGCGGCGCTGGCGGCGTGGCGTGGTCGGCGCGGCGTGCGCGGCGTGCGGGTGCCGTGGGCGCTCGCGCTCGGCCTCTGCGTCGCGGGGTGCATGGCAGCGTGGCAGCGCGGCGACGCGACCGTGTCGTGCGACGAGGCGCGGCGCGTGCTCGCGCAGCCCGGCGTGACGCTCGCCGCTCCGACGTTCGGCGAGATCGCTCGCTGCGAGCCCGGGTCGCGCGTGGCCATCGGGCGCTACCCGCGCAGGGTGGTCGAGGCCATCGGCGGCGCGCGGTGGATCGTGACCACGGGGGCATCACGAGACGCGGCTCGGGGCGCGGCGTCGCCGTACGCCGGCAGCGTGTGCGAAGTGCCCCTCGATGGCGCGCGGGCGCCGGTCTGCCTCGGCGAGGGGACGGGGCAGGGCGTCGCCGATCCGGAGCCTCTCGCGCCCATCGTCGCGACCGCGACCGGGGAGTTCGACGGCGCGCGCGGCTACGTCTACCTGCTCGCGCCCGACCCGCCGCTGCGCGTGCTCGAGCGCCGCGCGTCGACCACACGCCTCGCCCACGGGTTCGTCGATCGCGCGAAGGACACGTACGGGCTCTTCTCGGACGAGTCGATGGTCATCCTGCGCCAGCGGCTGTCGGACGGCGCGCCGCGCCGCATCGGGACGCTCGCCGTGGTGCCCAGCGACGTGCTCTACGACCGCGCTCGACACGAGGGCGTGCTCTGTGGCGGGGGGGAGCCCTGGCCGGGAGGGTGGGGCATCGTCTCGGCGTTCACGGCGGAGCCCTTCACCGCGACTCCGGTCGCCCTGGCTCTCTGGGCGCCGCTCGCGTGGTCGGGACGCTGCGACTGGAGCGACGACCACGGCACCGTGCGCGTCGCCGTCCCGCCGCTCGGTCTGCTCGTGACCCTCGACCGGGCGTCGGGCGCCAGGCTCGCGTCGCGCTTCGTCGGGGGTGGCGCGCTGGCGGTCGCCGAGGACGACGCGCGCGGCTGCGTCTACGTCGGCGAGGTCGCGAGCGGGGTCATTCGCGCGCTCGACCTCGCGAGCGGCCGTGAGCTTCGAGCCTGGCGCGCGGGCCCCTACCTGCGCGACCTCTCGGTGCGGCGCGACGGGCGCGAGCTCGTGGCGACCTCGACGCTCGGGCTGGTGCGCATCGCGCTCGGCGAGCCGCCGGCTCAGCGCGCGAGGTAGCCGCCGCGGCGAAAGCGCACGCCGACGTCGAAGGCGCCGGCGAAGCCGCGGGCGACGTCGCTCCACACCACCTTGGACTCGCCGCCGATGCGCGCGCGGTAATGCGTGGGGCGCTCCTCGATCGCGAGGCCGTGCGCGAGCCAGACGGCGAGCATCTCGACGAGGTAGACGGGGGTATCGTAGCGGGTGTGCGCCGCGAGCACGAGCTCGGCCGCGCGCCTCGAGTAGACGCGGTAGCTGTTGCTGTAGTCGTGCACCGCGGGGTCGAAGAGCGCGCGCAGCATGCCGCTGTAGACGCGGCTGCCCAGGCGGCGGACCAGCGGGCGCCCCTCGACGCGCGAGCCGGGCACGTACTTCGACGCGATGACGACGTCGGCGCCGGCGCCGACGCGGTGCGCGGCCTCGAGCAGCTCGCGCGGGTCGTTCGCGCCGTCGGCGTCGAAGCTGAAGGGCTTCATGGCCAAGGTCGAGACCGACCTCATCGGCAAGGGTCTTGCGGGGAAGACCAGCAACCCGCGCCTGAACC
>CAITLX010000613.1 GCA_903893335.1 uncultured delta proteobacterium
CGGTCGCGCACCGCCTCGTAGGCGCCGAGGTCGAGCAGCTCGCTCGCGACGACGGGCCTCACGACGCCGCCTCGTCGAGGCCATAGGCGCGCGCGAGCGCCTCGATCGGGTGCAGCGGCTCGACCTTGTTCTCCTGCGTCAGCCTGCGGCCCGCGAGCGAGCAGTCGGTGACGACGAGATCGGGCTCGGCGTCGCGCACGCCCTCGCTCAGCTCGGCGGCGTACTTGCGACCCATCTCGTAGTAGGCCGCCTTCATGCCCCAGGTGCCGTCGACGGCCGAGCACTTCTCGATCATGCGCACGTCGGTGTCGGGCACGCGCGAGAGGATGCGCATGCCCGGATAGGCGATCTTCTGGGCGCGCAGGTGGCAGGCGGCGTGGTAGGCGACCTTGCCGAGCGGGCGCTGAAAGTCGGTGGCGAGCAGCTTCTGCTTGCGAAGCCCGTCGAGGAACTCCATGAGGTCGAGCGTCGCCGCGGCGACCTCGTGCGTCTCGGGCGTGTCGACGTAGACGGCCCACTCCTTCTTCATCGTGTAGCCGCAGGTGGGCCCCGGCACGACGATCTTCCGCCCCGCGCGCACGTGGGGCAGGAGCGACGCGACGTTCTCGCGCACCTTGGCCTTCATCGCCTCGAGGTCGCCGCCGTCGAGGTTGGGCATCCCGCAGCAGGTCTGCTCGGGGTAGAGCACGCGGTAGCCGTTGTGCTCGAGCACGCGCACGGCGGCGCGAGGGACGCTCGGAGCATTGTAATCGCCGTAGCAGGTCGCGAAGAGCACGACCTCGCCCTTGTCGCCGGCTGCGTCCGGGTGGCGCGCCATCCAGGTCGGGAAGGGCTCTCGCGCGAGCTCGGGCAGGGGGAAATCGGCCGAGACGCCCGTGACGACCTCCATGACCTTGCGCACCAGGCGGTTGGCGTTGATCAGGTTGGTGACGGGCGCGTGCATGCCGCCGCCGAGCTGGCCGATCAGGCGCGGCTCGCCCAGCACCTTGTCGACGAGCGCGACGCCGTCGCGACGCGCGCGCTGCGCCCGCTCGCGGGCCATCAGCCGCGGGAAGTCGAGCAGCTCGCTCGCCCCCTCGTCGGCGGTGTAGGGGCACTTGATGAAGCAGAGCTTGCATTGCCAGCAGAGGTCGCTGACCCGCTCGAAGTCCACGTTGGTCGTGTGCTCGGCCCCCTCGGAGACGCCGGCCTCGATGTCGCGGTCCACCGCATCGAGCAGCGCCGGGAACGAGCCACAGTAGCCCACGCACATGCGGCACTCGTGGCACACCTGAAACGTCCGCCGAAGCTCGGCGGTCAGGTCGGCCGGATCCCAGTAGCGCGGGTCGTCCGGGTGCGTGGCGGGGGGGACCAGCGGTCGGCGTGCGATCGTGCTCATCGTGGCCTCTGCATCGATTGTGGGGTGCTGAACGTGCAAGCGCCTCCCTCTCGCGAAGAGAGGGAGGCACCGGCTCGGATCCGACGGTCTGGGCTCGTCAGCCCAGCGTGTCGAACGCCTTCTGGAAGCGGCCCGCGTGCGATTTTTCGGCCTTCGCGAGCGTCTCGAACCACTCGGCGACCTTGTCGAAGCCCTCGTCACGAGCGGTCTTCGCCATGCCCGGGTACATCGTCTCGTACTCGTGCGTCTCGCCGATGACCGACGACTTGAGGTTCTTCGCCGTGTCGCCGATCGGCGCGCCGGTGGCGGGGTCGCCCACTTCCTTCAGGAAGTCGAGGTGGCCGTGCGCGTGGCCCGTCTCGCCGTCGGCCGTGTCCTTGAACAGGCCGGCGACCTCGGGGTAGCCCTCGACGTCAGCGACCTTTGCGAAATAGAGGTAACGGCGGTTGGCCTGCGACTCGCCCGCGAAGGCGTCCTTCAGGTTCTGGTGCGTCTTGGTTCCGTCGAGCTTCGGCATGTGCGGTCTCTCCTCGGTTGGAGGTATGGGGGTTTGCTGTCGTGACGCCGGCTCATCGCCGGCAGGAAAGGCTCAGGATCGAGCGCTGCGCCTGGGGCGGGCGCGGCAAGCGGCGCAGACGCCGCGGTAGACGCGCTCGATCGCGCGGACCGTGAACCCGGGCGGACCGCCCGCGCTCGCGCGCTCGGACGCGCCGTCGCGGGTGGGCACGTCGAGGACGGTGCCGCACTCGTCGCACACCGCGTGGTGGTGCGCCCCCATGTTCGGGTCGAAGCGCGCGGCGCCCGGCGCGAGCGACAGGGAGGCGCAGAGCCCCGCCGAGGAGAGGGCGTCGAGCGTGTTGTACACGGTGGCGAAGCTCACGCCCGGCAGCCGCACGAGCAGCCGCTCGAAGAGCGCCTGGGCGGTCGGGTGCGTCTCGTCGCCGGCGAGCTCGTGCACGATGGCCTCACGCTGGCGCGTCAGCTTCAGGCCCGACGCGCGCACGCCGGCGAGCATGCGGGCGACCAGGGCTTCGTGGGACTCGGGGCTGGGGCGCACAGGCATCGAGGGACATCCTAATTAGAAAGTTTCTAAGTGCAAGGCCCCGCGAGCAGGCTGCGACCTGCGCCCCTCAGGAGGGGGCGCACTCGTGGTTGACGCACCGGTTGCTCGTGCACTGCGCGTCGTCGGTGCAAGGGGCGCGCACGACCTTCGTGGCCCACTGCGCGATGTGGTTGCCGCCCGACATGTCCTGGAACGGCAGCCAGAACGCGGCGAAGCTCGGGTCCTGCCCCGCCGCCGCCTTCGTGAGGTCGAAGCCGACCATCCACAGCTGCGAGCGCGTGCCCGATGCGAGGCGCAGGCCGTAGCCGCGCGCGCTCGAGAAGGTGAGCCACAGGATTTTGCCGGAGTAGGCGTCGTGCACCGTCGGCGCCCACTTGGGCCAGGAGCTCCACCCCGGGTCGGTCGCGCGCGAGAGCCGCACGGGCGCGCCGCCGGTCGCCGCGACCGCCCAGAGCTCGCCGTCGGGCACCGTGCCCGCGTCCTGGTCCACCGAGCCGTTCGCGAACGAGTTGCGGTTGTCCGGCGAGCGGTTGAACAGCACCCAGTCGCCGGTCGGCGCGTACGTCGGGTAGTAGTTGTTCTGCCCGGTGAAGGGCACGAGCACCGAGGGCCCGCTCCACGACGTGCCGTCGTAGCGCAGCACGTCGATCGAGCCCGAGTCGACGCCCGGCATGGGGATGCCGAACGGCGGCGGCGACTGCGGGCTGGTGTACGCGAGCGAGGTGCCGTCGGGCGACCAGTCGGGCTGCGTGCCAGGCGCGAGCGTCGGGTTGAGGGTGTTGCCCGAGAGCAGATCGCGCCACGACAGCCACACGCCGTCGGAGGTGATCATCTGCGTCGAGTCGGGCGCGAAGGTGGCGAAGTTGGCGCTGCCCGCGATGGGGCCGCTCCCGCTCTGCAAGGGCGCCCTCGTACCGACGTCGAACACGCCGTAGGGCGCCGGCGCCGGGATGTCCTTGCCGACGAGGATGCGACGCCCGTCGCGCGAGACGACGTGGCACCCGACGCACACGAGCGCGCCCGAGGTGAACG
>CAITLX010000614.1 GCA_903893335.1 uncultured delta proteobacterium
AGCGGCGTGATGGCGCGGGCGCGCAGCGCCGCGAACAGCGCGTGGTAGTGGGCGACGGCGGCGGGGCTCGCGAGCGCGCGCAGATCGGCGTCGGTCGTGGCCGCGTCGGTGGGCGCGGGGAAGATGCGGCTCCACTCGATCGAGAGGCGCATCGCGTTGCCCGCGAGGTCGTGCGCGAGGAGATCGGCGTCCTTCTCGTACAGCTCCCACTCACCGGGGCCGAGCGAGGGGGAGTCGCCCGAGAGGTGGGTCGCGGGGTCGCCCACCGTCGTCGGCGAGGTGGTGAAGTCCCACCAGTCCGAGCCGTGGTCCTCGCACTCGCTGGCGGGCAAGGTCGGGCAGCCCATGTCGACCTGGAAGCCCGCCACCGCGGTGCCGAAGAGGAAGGGGGAGGGGAAGGGGAGCGCGGGCGCTGACGCGATCGCCGGCGGGGCATCGCTCGACGAGCAGGCGGAGGCGAGGAGCGCCGAGGCGAGGGGGGCGGCGCGCAGCCATCGGGGAACGTGGAGGGGCATCGCTTCGCTCGCTCGGTGCAGGCCGGTGCGGCCGCGCCCCCCCGAGGCGACCACGCGCGCAACGAGGGTGTCAACGCGCGACGCGCATCGACGGCGGCGCGCGCTCGGCCTAGGATTTCGGTCGGCGTTTCGGGGTGTGGTCGCGCCGAGCCGCCGAGGAGGCGATCATGGACGTGCTGGGTGTGCTCGCGTTTTCGATCTTCTCGATGTTCGGGCTCGCCGTGCTCGTGCTCGCGCTGCGGTGCGTCCGCACCGTGCGCCAGGGCACGGTCGCGATCGTGACGTCGTTCGGCAAGTACCGCCGGGTGCTGTACCCGGGGCTCAACTTCCTCGTCCCGGTCTTCGAGAACATCTACCGCGTCGTGAGCGTGCAGAACCGCTCGCTCGAGCTCGCCTTCCAGGCGATCACGGCCGACCAGGCGAACGTCTACTTCAAGGCGATGCTGCTCTACTCCGTGCTCGATCAGCGCGAGGAGACCATCCAGGCGGTCGCCTTCAAGTTCATCGACGAGGGGAGCTTCACCCAGACGCTCGTGCGCACCGTCGAGGGCGCCGTCCGAAGCTACGTGGCGACCCGTCGCCAGACCGAGATCCTCTCGCTGCGCGGCGAGATCGTCGCGAACGTGAAGGGGCACCTCGACGCCAGCCTCGGCTCGTGGGGCTACCACCTCATCGACATGCAGATGAACGACGTCGTCTTCGACGGGCCGGTCATGGAGTCGATGGCGCGGGTCGTCGCCTCGCAGAACCTGCTCGCCGCGGCCGAGAACGAGGGACGCGCGCTGCTCGTGACCAAGACGCGCGCGGCCGAGGCCGAGGGCAACGCGATCCGCATCGCCGCCGAGGCCGACAAGACCGCGCAGAAGCTTCGCGGCGAGGGCATCGCGCTCTTCCGCGAGGAGGCCGCGCGCGGCATGAGCGTCGCGGTGCGCGAGATGGAGTCGGCGGGCCTCTCGTCGTCGCTCATCCTGTTTCAGATGTGGACCGAGTCGGTGAAGCACATGGCCGAGAAGGGGGCGGGCAACGTCATCTTCCTCGACGGCTCCACCGCGGGCTACGAGCGCACGATGCAGCAGATGGCCGCCTTGCAGATCGCGCCGCCTGGGTCGCGCTCGGCGCCGCGCTGACCGCGACCGCTGCCCGTACGACC
>CAITLX010000615.1 GCA_903893335.1 uncultured delta proteobacterium
GAGGCGCCCACGCCGACGCTCACCCGCGTGCACCCCGCCGACCTCGTGCGCGAGGCAGCGGCGCGCGCGCGGCGCCGCGCCGAGTCGCGCAGCATCCGGCTGCAGACGTTGGCCGACGAGTCGCTCGTCGCCTCGCTCGACGTCACGCTCATCGGGCGCGTGCTCGACAACCTGCTCGACAACGCGCTGCGCCACGCGCGGCGCGGCGGACGCGTCGTCGTGCGGTGCGCGGCGCGCGACGGCGAGCTCGCGCTCAGCGTCGCCGACGACGGGGCGGGGGTCGCCCCGCGCATCGCGCCCCACCTCTTCGAGCCGTACGTGACCTCGGCGACCGCCGCCCACGACCGCGAGGTCGCGCTCCGCGCGGGCCTCGGGCTCGCGTTCTGCCGCGCCGTCGTGACCGCGCACGGCGGCACCATCCACGCGAAGAACCGCGCCGCCGGCGGCGCGCTCTTCGTCGCGCGCCTACCGCTGGCGACCCGTGAGCGCGACAGCCACGTCGCGCTGCGCACGCGGTGAAGCCCGCTTTGGCACGCGCCGTGCTCCGACCTCGAGCATGGGCAGCGACGCCCCGCCGCCGCCAACCGGAGGCCAAGGAGATGCAAGCCATGAGAATCGAGAGCAGCAGGTTCGGCGCGATGGAGCTCGAAGACAGCGACGTCATCGCCTTCCCCGATGGGATCATCGGATTCCCCGACGAGCGCGCGTTCGTCCTCCTCCGCCGCGCCGACGCCTCTCCGATCGGGTGGCTGCACTCGACGCGCACGCCGTGGCTGGCCCTGCCGGTCGTCCCGACCAGCGCGCTCGCGGCCGATTTCCCCGACGAGGCGCTGGCCCACGAAGCCCGCCAGTCCGGCCTCGGCGCCGAGGGGGACGACATCGCGGTGATGGCCGTCCTCAGCGCCATCGGCGGCGCGAGCGCGACCGTCAACCTGGTGGCGCCGATCGTCATCAACGTCGAAACCCGCGTCGGCGCGCAGGTCATCCTCGAGGCCTCGCCGTTCTCGACCCAGGAGCCCTTCCTGCTCCGCACGTCGGGTCCGCCCCCCACGCTGCGCGAGCACGCGACGTACCCCCGCGAGAAGAGGGCCGCCGGTGCGACCTGATGCAGCGGTCGCGTCGGTGACGGGGCCCTCCGCTCGCCCCTCGGCCTCCGTCGGCCCCGTCATCCTCGCGCCCGCAGTCCGCGCCGCGACGCTTCGCCCTTCGCTCAGCGATCGCCCCCCGCGCGTGCTCGTGGTCGATGCCGACCGCGCGAGGCGAACGCTTCACTGCGCCGTCCTTCGTCAGGACGGCTGCGAGATCCAGGAGCTCGACGCCGCGAGCGGCGTCGGTCGCGCGCTCGACGAGTTCGAGCCCGATCTCGTCCTGCTCGACGCCGCGCTGCCCGACCGCTCGGGCGTCGACGTCTGCCGCGAGCTGCGCGGCACCGACGCGGGGCGCCTGACCCCCATCGTGCTCCTGTCCGACACCGCGACCGACGAGGAGAGCGTCGCGCGAGGGTTGCTCGCGGGCGCCGACGACTACCTGACCTCGCCCCACCGGCTGGTCGAGATGCGCGCGCGCGTGCGGGTGCAGCTGCGCAACAAGCGCGACCGCGAGGTGCTCTTTCGCGTCCGCGTCGAGCGCGACGCGTTCAAGCGCGAGGCGACGCTCGACCCGCTCACCGGGCTCTCGAACCGTCGCTCGTTCGAGTCGGCGCTCGCGCGCCAGATGGCGTTCGGGGGCACGTTCGCGCTGCTCTTCGTCGACGCCGACCACTTCAAGCGCATCAACGACACCTGCGGGCACGAGGTCGGCGATCTCGCGCTCCAGGCCATCGCCGACCGCATCAAGCGGGGCGTTCGCCCCGACGACGCCGCGGGGCGGATCGGCGGCGAGGAGTTCGTCGTGCTCGCCGCCGACGTCACCGCGCAGGCGGCGCTCGTGGTGGCCGAGCGCCTTCGCGCCTCGGTCGAGGCGATCACGCTCCCCCGGCTCGACGCCGGGCGCAGGGTCACGGTCAGCATCGGCGTGGCCGTGTACGAGCCCGCGCGCCCCGACGCGACGCCCGAGGCGCTGCTCAAGCGCGCCGACGAGGCCGTCTACGCGGCGAAGGAGGCGGGCCGCAACCGCGTCGTGCTCGCGCCTCCCGCGCCGCGCGACGAGGCCGACGAGTCGCCGACCGAGCCCCCGGCGAGCGTCTCGGACTTCACGCACCACGACTCGGCCATCCTCCCCAAGATCGAGTTCGCCATCGAGGGCGGGAGCGTCTCGAGCGCGCTCGAGCTCGAGCTGGTGCGCAAGCTCGGCGACCGCAAGGTCGCCATCCCCGTGCTGCCCGAGGTCGCCGCCGAGGCGATGAAGCTCGCGCACGACCCGAACGCCGACGCCGTGCGCCTCGCGCGCATGATCGACCGCTCGCCCGTCATCGCGGCGCGCTTCCTCGCCGTCGCCAACTCCGCCCTGTACGCGCGCGGCGGCAAGATGAGCTCGACCCGTACCGCGATCGTGCGGCTCGGCATGCAGGGCGCCCGCGACCTCGTCTTCCAGATCGCGTGCGACCCGGCGAACGCACCGCTGCCCCGCTACCACGACGCGGTCGCCCGCTCGTTTCGCTCGAGCGTGCTCGCGGCGATCACCGCGCGCGCGGTCTGCTGGGAGCTGCACGAGAAGCTCGACCACGCCTACCTGTACGGCCTGCTCCGCGACCTGGGTGAGGCGCGCATCTACCGCATCCTCGCGGCCATCCAGCCGGCGCCCGACGCGGCGGCCGTTCACGATCTGGTGCGCCGCTACCACCCGCGCGCGGGCGCAGCCGTGGCGGTCGCGTGGAAGCTCCCCGCCGACATCGTCGAGGTCTGCGCGCACCACCACGACGAGTCGCACGCCGCCTCCTCGCTGCCGGTGCGCATCACGATGATCGCCGACAAGCTCGTCAGCGCCGCCGAGACACCCGGCGACGCAGGCCTGAGCCAGGGCGACGTCGACCTGCTCGAGCGCCTCGGCGTGCCCGAGGGGCGCGTGATGAGCCTGGTCGAGGCCACGCGCGACTCCGCGCGCGCTCTCTGAGTCAGCGCGCCGGACGGGCCGCGGGCGCCGGATCCACGGCGGGCAGCACGATCGTGAACGTGGCCCCGTGGCCCGGCTCGCTCACGACGCCGATCTGGCCGCCGTGCTCCTCGGCGATCTTCTTCGAGATGGCGAGGCCGAGGCCCGTGCCTCCCTGCTTCTTCGTCGTGAAGAACGGGTCGAAGAGGCGCGAGCGGACCTCCGGCGGGACGCCCGCGCCGTTGTCCTGCACCTCGAGGCGCACGGAGCCCTCGCGCGCGGCGAGCCTCACCGAGACGAGGTTCTCGGCGCGCGGCCGGTCGGGCAGCGCCTGCAGCGCGTTCACCAGGAGGTTGAGCGCGACCTGTCCGAGCTTCGTGCGCGAGCCGCGCACCGCCGGCACCGCCTCGAGCGCGACGTCGAGCCGCGCTCGCTTGCGCAGCTCGCCCTGCACACTTCGCACGGTGAGCGTGACCACCTCGTTCAGGTCGACCAGGTCGTCGTCGCGCTGCGAGCGCGTCGAGAGCTCGATGCCGCGCGCGATCTCGGTGATGCGCGAGGCGCCCTCGACCGCGTCGCCGACGGCCTCGAGGAACTCGGGCAGGCGCCTCGCGAGCGAGAGCGTGTCGGGCGCCTTCGCGAGCAGGTCCGTCTGCAAGGCCGCGAGGCCCTCCTTCAACACGGAGAGGTTCGCCGTGATCCACGAGAGCGGGTTTCGCAGCTCGTGCGCGATGCCGGCCGCGACGACGCCGAGGGCGTAGACGCGCTCGACCTCGAACAGCCGCCCCTCGAGGGCGTGCAGGCGGCGCGTCGTCTCGTAGAGCTCGAGCGACTCGCGGAGCGCGGAGCGCAGCTCGTGGATCTCCCACGGCTTCTTCAGGTAGCGACGCACCTGCCCGCGGTTGATGGCGTCGACCGCCGCGGTGAGGTCGGAGTACCCGGTGATGAGCAGGCGGATCGCCTCGGGCTGCTCGAGCCGAACGGCCTCGGCGAGGTCGATGCCCGACATGCCCGGCATGCGCTGGTCGGTGAGCAGCACGCCCACCTCGCGCTCGCGCACGATGGCGAGGGCCTCGGCGCCGCTACCCGCCGTCACGACCTCGAACGAGTCGCCACACGACATCTCGAAGACGGCGAGGTTGGCCGGTTCGTCGTCGACGTAGAGAACGATCGGCTGCCGCACGTGCACCCCGGACGCCTCGCGCGGCGCTCGACTCTGCCCCAGAGGGTCGGGTGGCACGGGTGGCACGGGCAGAGCGTCACCAGCCACACGGGCTGCGTCAACCAAGGTCGGTCTCCCCGTGCACGGATCGTCGCACGCGTGTCGCATCTCCGCGCACATCGTGCGACGCGGCGGCGCGCGCGGCCAAGTTCGATGCGTGCGGCGCCACTACGTCACGTCCGCGTCGCTCGGCGCGCCCGGCGCAGCCGCCGGATCGGCCGTGGCGGGCCCGCCGCGGGGGATGCGGACGGTGAACTCGGCCCCCTGCCCCGACTGCCCGCCGACCGACACCGTGCCGCCGAGGCGCGTCGCCACGCGGTGCACGATCGTGAGCCCCATGCCCATGCCGCGCCCGGGCTCCTTGGTCGAGTAGAAGGGCGTGAAGACCTTGGCGCGGTCCTCCGGCTTGATGCCCGGACCGTTGTCGCGCACCGACATCGACACCGTCGTCGCGTCGCTGCGCCCCACGACGCGCACGACGCCCTCCCCCTCGGGCGAGGCCTCGATCGCGTTCTGCACCAGGTTCGACAGCAGCTGGTTCATCTCCTCGGGGACGCACGAGGCGACGCCGTCGCCGGCGACGTCGACCTCGACGCGCACGTCGCGCCCCGTCGCCGGCAAGACCAGGTCGACCGTGTCGCGCACCGCCGCGAACAGATCGTACGGCTGCGCGACGCGCGCGTAGCCCTCGCGGCTGTAGCGGCGCATGAGGTCGACGGTGGTGGCGATGCGGCGCACGCCACCCTCGGCGGTCTCGTAGAGGCGACGGGTGCGGCGCTCGGCGGCGACGAGCTGCGCCTGCTCCGCCTCCACGAGGCTGCGGCCGGCGGCGCCCTCGAAGAGGCGGCGCAAGGCGTCGCCCTGCTCGCGCAGCAGCGCGATCGAGCTCTTGACGTAGTTGAGCGGGTTGTTGATCTCGTGGGCGAGGCCGCCGGCGATCGACTCGAGCGAGTCCATCTTGTCGGTGAGCATGAGCTCCGCCGTCCTGCGCTGCACGTCGACGAGCGCCCGCACCGTCGACACGAGCTCCTTGGTCGAGAACGGCTTGGTCAGGTACGCGTTGACGCCCGTCTCGAGGCCCGCGACGCGGTCGTCGAGGTCGCCGCGCGCGGTCAGCATGACGATGGGGATGTTGCGCGTGCGCGCGTCGGCGCGCAGGCGGCGCGTGAGCTCGAGCCCGTCGATCTCGGGCATCATCAGGTCGGTGATGACGAGATCGGGCATGTGCTGGATGGCCAGCTCCAGCCCCTTGCGACCGTCGCGCGCGGCCAGCACCTTGAAATCGCGGCGCAGCGCGAGGTGGATGACGCGCAGCACGTCGAGGGTGTCCTCGACGACGAGCGCCGCGTACGGGCGCTCCCCCTCGTCGGCGTCGCGCTCGATGACGCGCTTCTCGGTCGCCTCCTCGATCTCGAGCAGGCGGTAGGTGTCCTTCGAGGCCTCGTCGGCCGCCCACTGCACGAGCCCGCGGTCCTCGGCGCGCTGGCCGTCGAGCTTGTCGCGGCGGCTCGCGCGGCGATCGAGCGCGCCGGGCGGGAAGTGCTCGAGGTCCTTGACCAGGCGCACCGAGAAGGTCGCGCCGGCCCCCTCCTCGCTCTCGGCCCAGATCTCGCCGCCGTGCAGCTCGACGAGCTCCTTGGCGAGCGCGAGGCCGATGCCGGTGCCGCCGTGCTGGCGGGTCGAGGCCATGTTGACCTGGAAGAAGCGCTCGAACACCTGGTCGCGCATCGCGCTCGGGAACCCCGGGCCGTCGTCCTTGACGTCGATGCGCACCGACGCGCCCTCGTCCTCGAGCGTGACCCGGACGTGCCCCTGCGGAGGCGTGAACTTCGTCGCGTTCGACAGCAGGTTGACGAAGACGCGCTCGAGCCGCTCCAGATCGCAGTGGACCATCGCGCGCTCGGCGCCCGAGGCGAACGTGAGCTCGATCGCCTTGCGCTGCGCGAGCGGCATCACCTGCCCGAGCAGCCCCTCGCAGTAGGGCACGAGATCGTGCTCGGCGACGCGCAGCCGCAGCCGCGACTCCTCGAGCCGCGAGAGGTCGAGCAAGTCGCGCAGGAGCTTGAGCAGCTTGACGCCGCTTCGGTACATCGACCGCAGC
>CAITLX010000616.1 GCA_903893335.1 uncultured delta proteobacterium
AAGGGCGCCGTGCGCGACCTGTCGCTGCTCGATTGATGGGGAGAGCGTCGTCGCGCGGGGCTCGCCGCGCAGCGACGACGCGCGCGCGCCGGGGCACTCACCCGGCGGCGTGGCGCGGCGGCTCTCCGCCCCCCCGGCGCGCGGTCGCGCGGATGCGGACGTAGTCGGCCCACCAGGTGCCGTCGGCGGCGCGGAGCGCAGGCTCGAGCAGCTCGGCGGTCTCGGCGAAGATCGCGCGGCGCTCGTCGCCATCGACGCCCAGCGCGTCGAGCAGGCCACCGCGGAAGGTCTCGAGCCACGCGACCATGCCGGCAGCGACGAGCGTCGGCCGGGGCACGAGCCAGGTCGTGATCTCGTCGAAGCCTGCGGCGCGCAGCACGTCGGCGTACTGCGGCGGCGTGGGGTAGTACTGGTCGGCGGGCCGCTCGTGGACGCCGTGGCGGGCGAGCGTAGCGGCGAGGGCGGTGCGAATGGCGGCGATGTTGCCGAAGCCTCCGAACTCGACCGCGAGGCGCCCACCGGGCCGGAGCGACGCGAACATCCCCCTCGCGACCGCGCCGGGGTCGAGCATCCAGTGCAGCGCGGCGTTCGAGAAGACGGCGTCGAACTCCCCGTCGAACGGCAACCGCGCGGCGTCGCCGAGGTGCACGACGAGGCCCCTCGCGCGCGCCGCGGCGACGAGCGACTCGGAGGCGTCGTAGCCGACGACCTCGGCCCCCGCCGCGGCGATGCGCGCGGTGAGCGCGCCGTCGCCGCAGCCGACGTCGAGCACGCGCTCGCCCGTTTGGGGTGCGAGCAGCGCGAGGACGGCGTCGCCGAGCGCGGGCACGAAGGCGCCCGTGGTCGCGTACGCCGCGGCGTCCCATCGGCTCGTCGGGTTGAGGCTCTCTTTCGTCACCGTGCCAGCTTGCCGCGATCGCCGCGTGCGCGCACCGGCCTCTCGCCCGATCGATCGGCGCCTCTCGGGAGGCGGGTTTGGTAGGCTTCGTGGATGCTCCACGCGCTCCTCGCGTTCGCCGCGCTGCTCGTCGTCTGGGCCACCTACGACCTCGCGCAGACGAAGTATGCAATCATCCGCAACTTCCCCATCATCGGCCACTTTCGCTACTGGCTCGAGGCGCTCGGCGGGCCGCTGCGGCAGTACATCGTCACGGGCAACGACGACGAGCGCCCCTTCTCGCGCGACCAGCGCCGCTGGGTCTACGCCTCGGCGAAGAAGGAGAACAACTACTTCGGCTTCGGCACGGACAACGATCTCGAGCAGACGTCGGGCTACCTCGTCGTGCGCCACTCGGCGTTCCCGCTGCAGTCTCCGCACGCCGGCGAGCGCGGCTACGACCCGGCGTACGCCTGCCCGTCGGCGAAGGTGCTCGGCGGCTTTCGCGGCCGAAAGCACGCGTTTCGCCCGAGCTCCATCGTCAACACGTCGGCCATGAGCTTCGGGTCGCTCTCGGGGCGAGCCATCGAGGCGGTCAACCGCGGCGTCAAGATCGCCGGCGCGATGCAGAACACGGGCGAGGGGGGCATCTCGGCCCACCACCGCCACGGCGGCGACCTCATATGGCAGATAGGGACCGGCTACTTCGGCTGCCGCGACGAGCGCGGTCGCTTCTCGATGGACCGGTTGCTCGAGACGGTGGCGAGCGCGCCGGTGCGGGCGCTCGAGATCAAGCTCAGCCAGGGCGCCAAGCCGGGCCTCGGCGGCGTGCTGCCGGCGCGCAAGGTCACCCCCGAGATCGCGCGCATCCGCCTCATCCCGATGGGACAGGACTGCATCAGCCCCGCGTCGCACGCCGAGTTCTCCGACGTCGGCTCCCTGCTCGACTTCATCGAGCGACTCGCCGACGCGACCGGGCTGCCGGTCGGCATCAAGTCGGCGGTCGGCGATCGCGCGTTCTGGCGCGACCTGGCCGGCGCCATCGCCACGACCGGGCGCGCGCCCGATTTCGTGACGATCGACGGCGGCGAGGGGGGCACGGGGGCCGCGCCGCTGGCCTTCAGCGACCACGTCGCGCTGCCGTTCAAGCTCGGCTTCGCCGAGGTCTACCGGGCATTCGCCGAGCGCGGCGTGCACGAGCAGGTCGTGTTCATCGGCTCGGGCAAGCTCGGCTTCCCCGAGACGGGCCTGCTCGCGCTCGCCATGGGGTGCGACATGCTCAACGTCGCGCGCGAGGCGATGCTGGCGGTCGGGTGCATCCAGTCGCAGCAGTGCCACACCGACCACTGCCCGACGGGCGTCGCCACGCAGAACGCGTGGCTGGTGCGCGGCCTCGACCCCGCGGCGAAGTCGGCGCGGCTGGCCAACTACCTGCTGACGCTGCGCAAGGAGCTGCTCGCGCTCGCGCACGCGTGCGGCCAGCCGCACCCGGGGCTCGTTGCCCTCGATCGGATGGAGATCCTGGGCGAGGGGCTGACGCTTCGCCCCGCGCGCGAGGTCTTCGCCTACGAGCCCTCGTGGGGCTCGCCGACCGCCGCCGAGCAAGACGCCATTCGCGCGATCATGCGCGGGTGAGGCTCGGCTCCGCCCTCAGCGCGGGCGGCCGCCGGAGCGATAGACCGTGCGGGCGGCGCCCGCCGCGGGCGAGCCGCCCCGCGGCGCCGCTGCGGGAGCGGCGTGGTGGGAGCGAGCAGGCTGCGGGCCGGCCGCAGCAGGCTGCGCCCGGGGGCCGGC
>CAITLX010000617.1 GCA_903893335.1 uncultured delta proteobacterium
AGCGTGCGCAGCGACGACAGGAGCCGCGTGATGGCGGCCCCCGACGAGCTGCGGCGATCCTCGACGACGGAGATGGCCTGCGCGACGGCGACGCGGTCGCGCGCGACGACGGCCGCGGCGAGGTCGGGGCGCGCCATGGTCGCCGGCCTCAGGCCGCCGCGTGGGCGCGGCGTGCGAGCGTCACGAGGTCGGCCATGATCGCCACGAGATCGAAGTCCTTCGGCGTGTAGACGCGGGCGACGCCGCGCGCGGCCAGCCGCTTCGCGTCGTCGTCGGGGATGATGCCGCCGACCACGACGGGCAGCGCGCCGAGGCCCGCCGCGCGCAGGCCGTCGACGACGTCGCCGACGAGCGTCATGTGGGCGCCGCTCAGCACCGAGAGGCCCACGAGGTGAACGCCCTCCTCGGCGGCTGCGCGGACGATCTGCTCGGGCGTCGAGCGGATGCCCTGGTAGACGACCTCGAAGCCCGCGTCGCGGGCGCGCAGCGCGATCTGCTCGGCGCCGTTGGAGTGGCCGTCGAGGCCCGGCTTGCCGACCAGCAGCCGGGGCCTGCGCCCCATCTCCAGCGTGAGCGCCTCGAGGTCGCGCCGCACCGCGGCCATGCGGTCTTCGCCGCCTGCTGCGCGCGCCTGCACGACGCTCGCGCCCCCGACGCCCGTCGGCGCGCGGTACTCGCCGAACGCGCGGCGCATCGTGTCGGCCCACTCGCCCGTCGTGACGCCCGCGTGCGCCGCGGCGATGGACGCCGGCATCACGTTCTCGCGCGAGCGCGCGGCGGCGTCGAGGCGCGCGAGCGCGGCTTGCACGCGCCCCGCGTCGCGCGAGGCCCGCCACGCGGTGAGGCGCTCGATCTGCTCGCGCTCGGCGGCCTCGTCGACCTGGAGGATCGCCCCGGCGCCGCCGTCGGCGAGCAGCGGGCAGGGGGCGCCGTCGGTGAACTTGTTGACGCCGACGACCGTGAGCTCGCCGCTCTCGATCGCGGCGATGCGCCGCGCGTGCGAGGCGACGAGGCGCTCCTTGACGTAGCCCGTGTCGACGCACCTCGCGGCTCCGCCCAGCGACACGACGTGCATCGCCTCGTCCCACGCCGCGCCCGCGAGCTCGCGCGTGCGGGCCTCGACGACGGGCGAGCCGTCGAAGAGGTCGCCGTGCTCGAGCAGATCGGTCTCGAACGCGAGGATCTGCTGCGCGCGCAGCGACCACTGCTGGTCCCATGCGCGCGGCAGCCCGAGCGCCTCGTTCCAGGCCGGCAGCTGCACGGCGCGCGCGCGCGCGCGCCGGCTCAGCGTCACCGCGAGCATCTCGAGCACGATGCGGATGATGTTGTTCTCGGGCTGGCGCTCGGTCAGCCCGAGCGAGTTGACCTGCACGCCGTAGCGGAAGCGCAGCATCGCCTCGTCGGTGACGCCGTAGCGCTCGCGCCCGAGGCGCTCCCAGAGCTCGGCGAACGCGCGCAGCTTGCACATCTCGTCGACGAAGCGCACCCCCGCGTTGACGAAGAACGAGAGGCGCCCGAACACGCGCGGGATCGCGTCGGCGGGCACGTCGTCGCGCGCGCGGATGGTGTCGAGCACCTCGATGGCCGCGGCGAGCGCGTACGCGATCTCCTCGACGGGCGTCGCGCCGGCCTCTTGCAGGTGGTAGCTGCAGACGTTCATCGGGTTGAAGCCGGGCACCTTGTCGATGCAGTACGCGATGACGTCGGTGGTGAGCCTCAGGCTCGGCCCCGGCGGGAACACGTAGGTGCCGCGCGAGAGGTACTCCTTGAGCAGGTCGTTCTGCGTCGTGCCCTCGAGCTTCGAGGTGTCGAGGCCGCGCTCCTCGGCGAGCGCGAGGTAGAGCGCGAGCAGCCACGGCGCGGTGGCGTTGATCGTCATCGACGTGTTCATCCGCTCGAGCGGGATGGCGTCGAACAGCGCGCGCATGTCGCCCAGGCTCCCGACCGGCACGCCGACGCGGCCGACCTCGCCGCGCGCGAGCGGGTGGTCGGCGTCGTAGCCGGTCTGCGTGGGCAGATCGAACGCGACCGAGAGGCCCGTCTGGCCCTTCGCGAGGTTGTGCCGATAGAGGGCGTTGGACGCAGCGGGCGAGCTGTGGCCCGAGTACGTCCGCATGATCCAGGGGCGATCGCGGTGGCTCACCGGGCAGGTACTACCACGCCCTTCGCCGCGCGGCGCGCCGCGTCCGGCCGAGGCCGGACGGGCCACCGTGCGCCACCGGGCCACCGCCCGTTGTCGCCTCCGCCCCCCTCGCTTATAGCGACCGGCATGGAGTCAGCCCCGTTCACGATGAGCGCGACCGCGCAGAGCGCGCGGACGACCCCGACCGCCGAGATCGACCGCGCCCTGGCGGTCGTCAAGGAGAACGCTCGCGAGTGGGCGCGGCTGCCGCTCGCCGAGAAGCGCGCGCTGCTGCTCGCGCTCGTGCCGACCATCACGGCGGTCGCCGACGAGTGGGTCGAGGCCGGCTGCCGCGCCAAGGGCATCGCGGGCGACGCTCCCATCTCCGGCGAGGAGTGGCTCGCCGGTCCGATCACGACGCTGCGCAACGTGCGCCTGCTCGCCGACACGCTCGGCTACATGCTCGAGCACGGGCGCCCGCCGCTCGGCCGCGGGGCGCACACGCGCGCCGACGGGCGCGTCGAGGTCGACGTCTTCCCCACCAGCGGCCTCGAGAAGGTCGTGTTCGCCGGCTTCACCTGCAAGGTGCTGCTCCAGCCTGGGCTCGACGAGCGCACCGCGCACGACAAGCAGGCCAGCTTCTACTGGCGCAAGAACCCCGAGGGGCGCGTCGCGCTCGTGCTCGGCGCGGGCAACGTCTCGTCCATCCCCCCGATGGACGCCTTCTACAAGCTCTTCGTCGACGGCAGCACCTGCCTCATCAAGATGAACCCCGTCAACGAGTGGGTCGGCCCGATCCTCGAGCGCGCGCTCGCGCCGCTCGTCGCCAAGGGCTACCTGCGCATCGTGTACGGCGGCGGCGACGTCGGCGCCTACCTCACGACCCACCCCGACGTCGACGACATCCACATCACCGGCTCGGACAAGACCCACGACCTCATCGTTTGGGGCCCGCCGGGCGCCGAGCGCGACCGCCGCAAGGCCGCGGGCGAGACGCTCCTCGGGCCGAACAAGAGCATCACCTCCGAGCTCGGCAACGTCAGCCCGGTCGCGGTCGTGCCGGCGGCGTACACCGACGCCGAGCTCTGGTTCCAGGCGCGCAGCGTCGCGTCGATGGTGGTCAACAACGCCTCGTTCAACTGCAACGCGGGCAAGATGCTCATCACGGCCAAGGGCTGGCCGCAGTACGACAAGTTCATCGCGCTCGTGGGCAAGGCGCTCTCCGAGGTGCCGACCCGCCGCGCGTACTACCCGGGCGCGCGCGATCGCTACGAGGACCTGACCCGCGGCCACCACGTCGAGAAGTTCGGCAAGGCGCTGGTCGACTCGCTCGAGTGGGCGCTCATCCGCGACGTCGACTCGAGCGACCGCTCCGAGCGGCTCTTCACCACCGAGCCGTTCTGCGGCCTGCTGTCCGAGACGCGCCTCGGCTCGACCGATCCGGCGCAGTTCCTCGACGAGGTCACGAGCTTCTGCAACGAGCGGCTCTGGGGCACGCTCAACGCCACCATCGTCATCCACCCGCGCACCGAGGCCGAGCCGGCCGCCGCCGCCGCGCTCGACCGCGCGATCCTCGCGCTGCGCTACGGGTCGGTCGCCATCAACCACTGGCCGGCGCTCGTCTACGGCTTCGTCTCGCCCCCCTGGGGCGGGCACCCGAGCGCGACGCTCGCGGACATCCAGAGCGGCCTCGGCTGGGTGCACAACACGTTCATGCTCGAGGGCATCGAGAAGTCGGTCGTGCGCGGCCCGCTCGTCGCGGCCCCCAAGCCGGCCTGGTTCTACGACAACAAGAAGACGCACGAGCTCGGGCGCCGCATGCTCGCGTTCGAGGCCTCGCCGAGCTTCTTCAAGGTCCCGGGGCTCGCCGTCACCGCCCTGGGCGGATGACCGCGTCGCGCGGCGCCCCGCGCACGCCTCTGGCCCACCGATCGATCGACGCGTGACCGAACCGAAGGCCCGACCCATGCCCCACGCGATCCCGCGCATTGCCCTGCTCGCCGCCTGCTGGCTCGTCGCCGCCTGCTCGGGCAAGACGTCCGACACGACGCCCGCCGGGGCCGACGGCGTGACGACCACGGCGGGCTTCGCCGCGAGCGACACCGACGCCCTCGAGACCTACTGCGCGGCGAGCACCTCGTGCGCCGTGGGCACCGGGCAGGGGAGCGACTTCGGCGTCTGCGTCTACGCCCTCGCGAGCGAGGCGGTCGCGCGCGGTGGGCGGCTCGCGGGCGACGAGCGCGTGCTGCTCGTCGGCTGCGCGCGCGCGACGCCCGGCAACTGCGACGCGATCCAGCGCTGCTACCGCGGCGCGACCGAGGCGCGCGCGGTGTGTCAGTCCAACCCGTACCGGACGTTCTGCGAGGGCGACCACCTCGTGGCGTGCGGCTACGGCGCGACGGGCCCGGGCGGCAGCGTCCCGCAGGGGCAGGCGCGCATCACCGACTGCGCCGCCGCGTGGGCCGCGGGCAAGGCCGTCGGCGGTCCGCGCTGCATCGACCCCAACCCCGACGGCGGCGGCTACGGCACCGCGGCGTGCGGTGTCGAGGCGTGCGACCCGCAGGCGTCGGGCTGGACGTGCAAGGGCGACGTCATGCTCACCTGCCAGTCGGGCGTGCTGCGCCAGGAGGACTGCGGCGCCGAGGGGCTCGCGTGCCCCGCGGCGCAGTCCTACTACTACGGCGGCGCGCAGTGCTCGGCGCGGCGCGGGTGCGACGGGGGCGCGTCGGCGTTCGGCTGCGATCTCACGCGCGCGGTCGAGCGCTGCGGCGACGCGGTCGTCGCGTCGACCTCGTGCACGTCTCGCCCCGACTGGACGTGCATCAGCTACGACCCGTCGTCGGGCACGTCGGGCTGCTACCCCGTCATCGTCGACTGCGACCCGCGCTACCCCTCGTCGACCTGCGAGGGGGACGTGCTGCGCTACTGCCGAGACGGGCGCTACGTCGCCGTCGAGTGCTCGCTCGCCGGCTTCGCGCGCTGCTCGGACTCGTACGCGAGCGGCGTCGCGTTGGCACGCTGCGTGCCGTGACTTTTGGGGCAGTTTCCGGCTTGACGCGCGCTCGCCACGAGGCAGAAGACCTGCCGGGGACATGATCGCGCCGACCACGATCGACGCCATCCGTGAGCGCGTCGATCTCATCGCACTCATCCGCGAGACCGTGAAGCTCGAGCGGCGCGGGCGGAGCTTCGTCGGCCTCTGTCCGTTCCACCCCGAGAAGTCCCCGAGCTTCCACGTCAGCCCCGAGCGCGGCTTCTACCACTGCTTCGGCTGCAAGGAGTCCGGCAGCGCGTTCGACTTCGTGATGAAGCTCGAAGGCCTCACGTTCCCCGAGGCGGCGCGGCGCCTGGCCGAGCGCGCCGGCGTCGAGCTCGAGCAGACGCAGACCGACGCCGAGCGGCGCGAGGCCGACGCCGCCCGCCGCGGCAAGGAGGAGCTGTACGGCGTCAACTCGCTCGCCGCGCACTACTACGAGACGATGCTGCGCGAGCACCCGCTCGCCCGCTTCGCGCGAGACGAGATCGAGCGCCGCGGCCTCGTCGCGACCGACCCCACAGGTCCCATCGCCGACGCGCTCCAGGCGTTTCGCGTCGGCTACGCGCCCGACGGCTGGGAGGGCCTCGTCAACTACCTGCGCCAGCAGGGCATCTCGCCCATCGTCGCCGAGAAGGTGGGCCTCATCCACTCGCGCAAGAGCGGGCAGGGCCACTACGACGGCTTCCGCCACCGCCTCATGTTCGCCATCATCGACGTGCAGGGGCGCGTCGTCGGCTTCAGCGGCCGCGTGCTGCCCGACCCGCAGACGGGCGCGGTCGACAAGACGGTCGGCAAGTACATCAACTCGCCCGAGTCGCCCGTCTACCGAAAGGGCGAGACGCTCTTCGGCCTGTACCAGGCGCGCCAGGCGACGCGCGATCGCGACGAGACGATCCTGGTCGAGGGCAACTTCGACGTCGTCTCGCTGCACGCGCGCGGCGTGAAGAACGTCGTCGCGCCGCTCGGCACGGCGTTCACCCCCGCGCAGGCCAAGCTGCTGCGCAGGTTCGCCCCCTCGGTCGTGCTCCTGTTCGACGCCGACGCCGCGGGGCGCAAGGCCACGCGCGAGGCGCGCGCCACCTGCCGCGAGGCGGGGCTGTCGGCGAAGGTCGCCGTGCTGCCCGACGGGAAGGACCCCGACGACCTCGCGCGCGAGCGCGGCGAGGAGGGGGTGCGCGCGGTGGTGGCGCACGCGCGCGGCATCCTCGAGCACCTGCTCGACGAGGCGCTCGACGAGGGCTTCGCGCGGCTCGACGCCCACGAGCGCGCGGCGCGCGTCAAGCACGTGGTCGCGCTCATCTCGTCGGAGGACGACCCGACGGTGCGCGCCATGGCCAAGGCCTACGCCGACCGCATCGTGCAGCGCATCGAGGTGCCCGGCGTCGCGACCCTGGCCGATCTCCAGCCGGCCATCGAGCGCGCGCTCGCCGCGTCGTTCGGTCCTACGACCCACGAGCAGGCCCCGCCGGCGGGCCCCTGGCAGGCGCGCTCGCGCGATCAGGTGCACGAGATCGGCGGCGCCATCCTCGGCTCGTTCATGGAATGGCCGACGCTTCTCGACGACCCCGAGCTGTCGGACGCCATCGATCTGCTCGAGGGGGACGTCGCGCTGGCGCTTGCCGCGCTGCGTCAAATCCGCTCCGAGGAAAAATCGCTGGACGGCGCCGCGATTCTTGCGCATTTGCCACCGGCGCTTCATACCAGCGCCGCGCGCAGCCTCGCGGCGCCGCGTCATGCCAGCGCAGAAGACGCCCGCACGGAGCTTCTCTCGAATGCCTTGAAACTCAAGAAGCTCAGTCTCTTCCGCGAAAAGGCTCGCGTCGAGGAGGCCATCCCCCATGTGCGTCGTGGCGGCGACATCGCCGCCGAGGACGCCCTTCTTCGCGATATCGACCGCCGTGCGCGCGAGAAGAACGCGGCGCTGAAACGAACGAGGTAAAGCCCAGTGCGACAGAACAAGTCCGAGCGCAAAGACGCCACCGAGCCGCACGCGCCCCACACCGGCCGCGGCAAAGAGGTGCAGCAGCTCATCGACCTCGGCAAGTCCAAGGGCTTCCTGACCTACGAAGAGGTCAACGACGCGCTCCCCGCCGAGATGGTCGGCGCCGACCAGGTCGAGGACGTGATGAGCGCCCTCGGCGACGAGGACATCGAGATCGTCGACGCGGCCACGCAGGTGAAGATCGCGCCCAAGCGCATCGCCGACGAAGAGGCCCTCGAGACGAAGAAGGTCCACGTCCGCCCCGAGGAGGCCGAGGCCGACGACAGCTACTACTCGAAGTCCAACGACCCCGTCCGCATGTACCTGCGCAAGATGGGCAGCGTCTCGCTGCTCACGCGCGAGGGCGAGGTCGAGATCGCCAAGCGCATCGAGTCGGGCGAGCACATGGTGCTCGAGGCGATCCTCAACAGCCCCATCGCCGTGCGTGAGATCGTCGAGTTCGGCGAGAAGCTCCGCAAGCACAAGATCCGCGTCAAGGAGATCATCCGCGACGCCGAGGACGACAACGAGGAGTTCGACGAGGAGGAGGCCGATCGGCGCATCATCCGCCTCATCGACAAGGTCAAGCGCCTCGACAAGAAGCACCAGGATCTCCTCGAGGAGCGCAAGCTGCGCGCCGAGGGTCGCAAGAAGGCGATCGACGCCGAGATCAAGGCGACGCAGGCCGAGCTCGTCGAGACGCTCGAGGAGATGCGCCTCAACAAGAAGACGATCGACAAGATCGTGCAGAAGCTCAAGGGCCTCATCCAGCGCGTCGAGCGCGCGGAGGCAGGCGCCACCGAGCTCGAGAAGCGCACGGGCCGCACCAAGGAGGAGCTCAAGCGCGAGCTGCGCGAGGTCAAGGACGACCCGGCCGCCGAGCGACGCCTCGCCAAGAAGCTGGGCGTGACGCGCACCGAGATGCTCGAGTTCGAGGCCGCGCTCAAGGGCGCCCAGAAGGGCCTCAAGAAGGTCGAGGAGGAGCTCCAGATCGACGTCGAGGAGATCCGCACGACCTACGTCGCGATCCGCGAGGGCGAGCGCATGGCCGAGAAGGCCAAGGCCGAGCTCGTCGAGGCGAACCTGCGCCTCGTCGTCTCCATCGCGAAGAAGTACACGAACCGCGGCCTGCAGTTCCTCGACCTCATCCAGGAGGGGAACATCGGCCTCATGAAGGCCGTCGACAAGTTCGAGTACAAGCGCGGCTACAAGTTCTCGACCTACGCCACGTGGTGGATCCGCCAGGCCATCACGCGCGCGATCGCCGATCAGGCACGCACCATCCGCATCCCGGTGCACATGATCGAGACGATCAACAAGCTCATCCGCACCTCGCGCTACCTCGTGCAGGAGTTCGGCCGCGAGCCGACCCCCGAAGAGATCGCCGAGAAGATGGAGCTGCCGCTCGACAAGGTCCGCAAGGTCCTGAAGATCGCCAAGGAGCCCATCAGCCTCGAGACCCCGATCGGCGAGGAGGAGGACTCCCACCTCGGCGACTTCATCGAGGACAAGAGCGTCGTGTCGCCGGCCGAGGCCGTCATCAACATGAACCTCGCCGAGCAGACGCGGCGCGTGCTCAAGACGCTCACCCCGCGCGAGGAGAAGGTCCTGCGCATGCGCTTCGGCATCGGCGAGAAGAGCGACCACACGCTCGAAGAGGTCGGCCAGGACTTCGAGGTGACGCGCGAGCGCATCCGCCAGATCGAGGCCAAGGCGCTGCGCAAGCTGCGCCACCCGAGCCGCTCGAAGCAACTGAAGAGCTTCATCGAGACGTGAGGCTGCGCACGCGCTCGATCGAGACCTGACGCTGCGCAAGCGCTCGGGTCTTGGCCTGACGCTGCGCAAGCGCTCGATCGAGACCTGACGCTGCGCAAGCGCTCGGGTCTTGGCCTGACGCTGCGCAAGTACTGCACCGAGACGTCAAGAGACGGCTCGGGTGGGAGCACGCGCGCCCTCGTGCGCTAGGCTCGGACGATGGGCTCCGTGGTCATCGAGGTCGTCGCGCTCGGCGTGCCGTGGGCGACGGTCGATCCGTTCCTCTTCTGCATGCACCACGACGACGCGTACCCGTCGGGCAACGATCAGCTCGGCCCCGCGGCGTCGCTCGCAGGCCGCGATCTCGGCCAGGACTTCGGCGGTCGCGACGGCTGGAGCATGTACCACGGGCAAACGGTGCCCGGTTTCCCCCAGCACCCGCACCGCGGCTTCGAGACCGTGACGGTCGTGCGCCGCGGCTACGTCGATCACGCCGACTCGCTCGGCGCGGCGGCGCGCTACGGCGCCGGCGACGTGCAGTGGGTCACCGCCGGGGCGGGCATCGTGCACGCCGAGATGTTCCCGCTGCTCGAGCGCAGCGAGCCCAACCCGCTCGAGCTCTTGCAGATCTGGCTCAACCTCCCGGCCGCCGACAAGCTCGCGCCGCCGCACTTCTCGATGCTCTGGCGCCACGACATTCCCGTCTGCATCGTGCGCGACGACGCGGGGCGCGTGTCCGAGGTCGCCGTCGTGGCGGGCGGGTTCGACGGCAAGCGGGCGCCTCCGCCGCCGCCGCGCTCGTGGGCCGCGCGTCGCGACGCCGACGTCGCGATCTGGTCGATCCGCATGCAGCCGGGCGCGTCGCTGACCCTCCCGCCGGCGGCGAACCCCTCCGCGGTGCGCACGCTCTACGTCTACCGGGGTGACGGGGTGCGAGTCGGCGACAAGCGGCTCGAGGGGCGGTGCGCGGCGCGCCTGCGCGCCGATGCGCCCGCGCGCCTCGACGCTGGCGAGCAGCCCGCCGAGCTGCTCGTCTTGCAGGGGCGCGCGATCGGCGAGCCGGTCGCGCAGCACGGACCGTTCGTGATGAACACGCGCGCCGAGCTTCAGCAGGCGTTCGCCGACTACCAGCGCACGCGCTTCGGCGGCTGGCCCTGGCCGAGCGACGACCCGGTGCACGGGCGCGACGCGGGGCGGTTCGCGCGGCACGCCGACGGGCGAATCGAGCCCGGCGGGCGATGAGCCCGGCCGCGACGCCGCGCTAGGCGCCGTCGGGCTCCTCAGGGGTAGAGGCGCTTCTCGCACGCCGGGCAGATGCCGTGGGAGAACTCGGCCTCGCTGTGGTCGCGTACGAAGGCCTCGACGCTGCGCCACACGCCGGCCGAGTCGCGGATGCTCTTGCAGCCCGCGCAGATGGGCAGCAGCCCGCTGAGCAGCTTCACGCGGCTCAGCGCGTCGGCGAGCTCGCCGTTGAGGCGACGTAGCTCTTGCAGGTCGCCGAAGCGCGCGCGCGCGATGGTGATGGCGCGCAGCAGCGCGTCGCCGCTCGCGGGCTTGACGAGGTACGCCCCCACGCCTGCCCCGGCGGCGCGCGCCGCGACCTCGTGCTCGCCGTGCACGGTGAGCAGGACGACCGGCGTGGGGCAGAGGCGCTGGATCGCAGCGGCGGCGTCGATGCCGTCCATGCGCGGCATCTGCACGTCGAGGATGACCACGTCGGGCTTCAGGCTCATCGTGGCATCGAGCGCGGCCTGCCCGTCGGACACGCGGGCGACGATCTGAACGCCGGTTCGCTCGAGCTCGCTCGCGAGCAGCTCGGCCACGAAGATGTCGTCCTCGGCGATGACGGCTCGGATGCGTTCTTGCGGCATGGTCTCTCTCCTCAGCTGCGTTGCGGCTCTTCGCTCTCGATGACGAGATCGGCGACCGCGCCGCGGTCGTTGGACAGCGTGAGCGATCCGCGGAGCGTCCCCTCGACGATCTCGCGGATCAGACGGAGTCCGACGCCGAGGCGCTCTGCGCGGAGCGTCTCTTCGGGGTAGCCCGGGCCGTCGTCGCGGTAGGTGATGGCGAGCGCGCGCCCGTCGCGCGCGGCGTGGACCTCGACCGTCACGGACGTCGGGCCGTCGTCGCGCGCGTGCTTGGCGGAGTTGGTCGCGAGCTCGTTGAGGACCATCGCCAGCGCCCCGGCCTGTCGCGGCGAGACGACGTGCGGGGTGGCGGCGACCGTCAGGCGCGTGTGCGCGGGCGCGCCGGCGGACGCGAGCGCTCGTTCGATGACCTCTCGCGCGAGCGTGGTGACCTGCGGCGCGGACCACTGGATCTGGGTCAACAGCTCGTGCGCCGCGAGGAGCGCGCCGACCCTGCGCGCGAAGCGCTCGAAGGCCTCCGGTCCGATGGTCTGACCCGCGTCGGCGGCCACGCGCTGCTCGACCAGCAGCATGCCGCTGAGCGACAACAGGTTGTTCTTGACCCGGTGGTTCACTTCCATGAGCAGCCTGGCGTTGGCCGCGACCTCGGCCTTGGCCTGCGCGTAGAGCACCTCGAGCTCGCGCTCGGCCTCGACGCGCGCGGTGATGTCGAGCGCGAGCGACAGCACCGATTCGAGCTCGCCACGGGCGTCGAGAACGACGGAGTTGTACCAGTCGCAGGTGAGCGCCGTGCCGTCCTTGCGACGGTTGCGGTTGGTGTGGCGGTTGCTCCGAACCTCGCCTGCGGCGAAGCTCGCCCAGAGCCCGCGCACCTCCGCCTCGTCGTCCTCGTGCAGCAGGTGAAGCTCCTCGACGCGCTTGCCGACCGCCTCCTCGGCCGTCCAGCCGAAGATGCGCTCGGCCTGCCCCGACCAGCGGATGACGCGGAAGTCGCGCGTGAACTCGATCACGCCCACCGGGGAGTGGGCGACGTGGAGCTCGAGCTTGCTCGAGACGGCATGGAGCGCGCTGCGGGCTTGGGCGCGCGTGCGGAGCAGGCCATCGACGCGAGCGAGCAGCTCCTCGGTGGAGAAGGGCTTGCCCAGGTACTCCTGCACGCCCCGCTCGAGCGCGTGCAGCCGCGACGGCGCGTCGGCCTTGGCCGTGAGGAGGATGACCGGGACGTCGTCGAAGGCGGGGTTGGCTCGAAGCTCTTCGAGCAGCTGCTCGCCGGACATCTCCGGCATCATGACGTCGCTCACGACGAGATCGGGGTGCAGCTCGACGGCCCGCGCGAGCGCCTCTCTGCCGTCGCGGGCGGTCGTCACCCGGTAGCGCGGCGCGAAGGTCTCGCAGAGGAAGCCGAGCATCTCGGCGTTGTCCTCGGCTACGAGGAGGTGCGGCGCGCCGGCGGGGCCTGCGCTGTCCGAGACCCCGGGGGCTCGATCGGTGCGCAGGTCGAGGACGGCCTGGCCGCCGAGCAGGTCCGAAGGGCCCGAGCCGCTCATCGCCCGCACGAGCGCGCCCGGGGGCGCGACGAGGGGCAGGGAGATCTCGAAGCG
>CAITLX010000618.1 GCA_903893335.1 uncultured delta proteobacterium
GCCTCCGCGAAACGGGGTTCGAGCGCGACGATGTCGTCGGTCAATCCGCGTCGCGGCAGGTCGGCCAGGACTGCGCGGAAATGTTCGGCGACAGTCACCGGCGATACAGGCTCGCGCTGGCGGTTGCGATTGCGTGTAGTCCGAAGCCCAGGAAGATCAGCCCCGACACACGCGTGACCCACACGGCATGCCGTCGGTAGAACCGCCGCACCGGGCCGGCGCCGACCATGGCGAGCAGCAGAGCGATCGAGAGCGCGGCGCGCATGCGGGTCACGATGCTAGCGCGGCGCCGCGGTCAGTTGCGGCCGACGACCCAGCTCGCGAACGCGTCGCCGGGCGTGGGCCCCGCGAAGCGCGGCCCGCTCGCGTCGAACCCGGCGGCGGCGCCGAGCCGCACGTGAACGGCTCCGGTGCCGCAGCTACCCGCAGCCCAGCCCTCGCACGGGCTCCCGATGACCAGGTCGGCGTGCCCGTCGCCGTCGAGATCGCCGACGCCCGCGACCGACGCGCCGAACTGCGCGCTCGCGCCCACCGCGGGAGCGAGCGTGCCGGCAGCCGTCGCAGCGAGCGTCGCGCCGCCTCGGTACCAGTAGACCCGACCTGGCCCGGGGCCACCGGCGGCGGGCGCGAGGGGCGCGCCGACGACGAGATCGTCGTAACCGTCGGCGTCGATGTCGCCGACCCCGGCGACCGACGCGCCGAACGAGCCCTGGGCTCCGTCGGGACCGGCGAGCACGAGCGCAGGCGCGAGCGAGAGCCCCGCAGGCGACCCGAGGAAGAGGTACACGCGCCCGACGCCGCCCGCTGCCGCCGGCGCGCCCACCGCGACGTCGGCGAACCCGTCGCGATCGAGATCGCCCACACCGGCGATCGCGCCGCCGAACTGCTCGCCCGCGAGGCCGCCGCGCAGCACCACGGTCGGCGGGCCCGAGGCCCCGCCGACCGAGCCGCGCCACACGTCGACCCGCCCGGCGCCGACCCCCTCGGTGGGGGCCCCGACGGCGAGGTCGCCCAGCCCGTCGCCGTCGATGTCGCCGAGCCCCGCGACGATCGCGCCGAAGCCGTCGCCCGGCGTCGCGCTCGCGAGCGTGGCGCGCGGTGCGGCGCCGACCCCGCTCGCATCGCCGGCGTAGAGGTAGACCCGCCCGACGGCGTCGTCGTCGATCGCGAGATCGCCGTACCCGTCGCCGTCGATGTCCCCCAGCCCCGCGAGCGCGAGGCCGAACCACCCTACCCCTGCGTCGCCGGCGGCCGGGGCCGCGAGGTCGCGCCGCCGCGTCGCGTCGAGCCCCCCCGCACCGCCCAGAAAGACGTGGACCCGCGCGAGCCCGGGGTCGGCCACGGCGAGGTCGGCGAAGCCGTCGCCGTTCAGGTCGCCTGCGCCGGTGCCGCGCGCGCCGAAGAGCGACGCAGCGTCGGAGACCGGGGCCTCGATCGACGGTCGCGCCTCGAACCCCGAGCGAGCGCCCGCGAACAGCGCGACCCGACGCGGCGTCGCGTTGCCGAGCGCGACGGCGAGGTCGGTGAGGCCGTCGGCGTCGGCGTCGAACGACGTGCCCCCGAAGCTCGCGTGCGGGGCCTCGGCCTCGGGCAGCGTGACGCCCCAGCAGGGGCCGTGCTCGGCGGACTCGGCGCCCGCCGCGACCCCCGCGAGCCGCCACCGGAGCGCGCCCGCCGGCAGCGGCGTCGCGGGCGTCCAGGTCGTGCCCTGCACCCGCTCGCTCGCGACGACCACGCTGCAGTCGCACGAGCGGCAGACCTCGACGCGCGCTCCGTCGGCCGGCGGCGAGAGCACCCAGCGGAACGTCGGGCGCCGCGTGGTCGCGAAGGAGGTGGAGCCGGGGGCGATCGGGCGCGGCGCCGCGATGCCCACGCACCCACCGTCGATGAGCACGCTGCCCCCGTCGCACGTAGCCGCGGCATCGGTCGCGGGCGCAGCGTCGGCGCCCGCGTCGTGCCCCGCGGCGTCGGCGAGGCTCCCGTCGCCGGACGCATCGACGCCCGCGCCGCCATCGTCCGCCGCCCCGAGCCC
>CAITLX010000619.1 GCA_903893335.1 uncultured delta proteobacterium
CCCGCGAGCGCCTCGGCGTCGGCGCGCCTGCGCGCGGCCCGCTCGCCGTCGCGCTCGAGGGCGACGCGCGCGAGCGCGAGCCCGACGGCGGACGCGAGGTCCTCGGCGCACGCCGACGAGGGCAGCGCCACGAACGCCCCCGCGCGCAGGGCCGCGACGGTCCAAGAGGCGGTCGCGTCGCCCCCCAGCACGACGATCGCGCCGCGCGGGCACACCTCGCGCAGCCGGGCGACCAGCGCCAGACCGCCACCCGCGGGCACGACGGCGACGTCGTAGGGCTCCGCCTGGGCCGCCAGAACGGCCTCGTCTCCCGTGGAAACCGAGGTCAGGGCCCCCGCCAGGGCAGGCTCGGCGCGGAGCGCGGCCAGCACGCTCGGGGGGGCCTCCGAGGGACCTTCGACGACGAGGACGCGACCTGCCACGCGATCTACTCTACTGTGGACGGCCCGAAATGCGTTTCATCGACGAGTGCAAGCTGAAGATCATCGCCGGCGACGGCGGTAACGGCGTCATCGCCTTCCGCCGCGAGAAGTACATCCCCCTCGGGGGGCCCGCCGGCGGCGACGGTGGCCGCGGGGGCAACGTCATCTTCGTCGGCGACGCCGGGATGTCCACCCTGCACGACCTGGTGCACTCCCACACGCTGCGCGCCGAGCGCGGCGAGCACGGCATGGGCAGCGACTGCTACGGCCGCATGGGCAAGGACAAGCTCGTGCGCGTGCCGCTCGGCACCCAGGTGTTCGACCTGGGGACGGGCGCGCTCATCGCGGACATCACCGAGGCCGACGTGCCCGTCATCATCGCGCACGGCGGCAAGGGTGGGCGCGGCAACATCCACTTCGCCACCTCGTACGACCGCGCGCCGCGGCGCGCCGAGCCGGGCGACCCCGGCGTCATGCGCGACGTGCGCCTCGAGCTGAAGGTGCTCGCGGACGTCGGCCTGCTCGGCTTCCCGAACGTCGGCAAGAGCACGTTCATCCGCTCGGTCTCGCGCGCGCGCCCCAAGGTCGCCGACTACCCCTTCACGACGCTCACCCCGCACCTCGGCGTCGTGACCTACCCGGGCTCGCTGCGCGGCGACGGCACCATCGTGCTCGCCGACATCCCCGGGCTCATCGAGGGGGCGAGCGAGGGCGCCGGCCTCGGCACGCGCTTCCTCAAGCACGTCGAGCGCACGCGCGCGCTCTTGCACCTCGTCACGCTCGACACCGCCGAGGGGCGCGACCCGGTGAAGGACTGGCAGCTGCTGCGCCGCGAGCTCGCGAGCTTCGACCCCGATCTGCCGACGCGCCCCGAGGTCGTCGCGCTGACCAAGCTCGATCTCCCCGACGTGCGCGAGGCCTACCCCGCGCTCAAGCGCCGCTTCGCGCGCAAGGGCGTGAAGCTCCTGGCCGTGAGCGCCGCGACGCACGAGGGGGTCGACGACCTGCTGCGCTTGCTGTTCGAGCGCGTCGCCGACGCTCGCAAGGCCGAGGCCGCCAAGGCCGAGGCGCTGAAGAAGGCCTGAGCGCGGGCCGAGGCGCTGAAGAAGGCCTGAGCGCGGGCCGAGGGCGGAGGGCCGCTTGCCTCGCGGCGCGGCGCGGTGGCAAGTTGATCGCCCTGCCATGAAGAGCTTTCCCTTCGCCGAACTCCTGCGCCCCGAGATCGCCGACCTGAAGGCGTACGCGCCGCACGAGGGCCAGTTCGACGTGCGCCTCGACGCCAACGAAGCCCCCGCCCTGCTCTCCGAGGGCGCGCGCGCGCGCCTCGCCGAGGTCGCGGGCCAGACGGCGTGGGAGCGCTACCCCGACGCGAGCGAGCTCGAGCTGCGCACCGCGCTCGGCGCGCGGTCGGGCGTGGGCGCCGAGTCGGTGCTCGTCGGCTGCGGGTCCGACGAGCTGCTCAGCCTGCTCGTCACGGCGTTCGACCGCCCGAGGCTCGGGGCGCGGAGCACGACGCTCGCCACGGTGACGCCGACCTTCGTGATGTACCGCATGGCGGCGCGCGTGCGCGGCGTCACCGCCATCGAGGTGCCGCTCGACCGGAGCTGGGACCTCGACGTCGCCGGCTTCGAGCGCGCGCTGGCGATGATGCGCCCCAACCTCGTGCTGCTCGCCTCGCCCAACAACCCGACCGGCCGCCTGATGTCCGCCGACCGGCTCGAGGCGGTGGTGCGCGCCGCGCACGACGCGGTCGTCGTCGTCGACGAGGCCTACGTCGACTACGCGCCGCGCACGCAGCTCGGTCTGCTCGAGCGCCACTCCAACGTCGCGGTGCTGCGCACCCTCTCGAAGATCGGGTTCGCCGCGCTCCGCGTCGGCTGGCTCGTCGCCGACCCCGCGCTCATCGGCGAGCTCGACAAGGTCCGCATGCCCTACAACGTGCCCACGCCGTCGCAGCGCGTGGCGACGGTCGCCCTGCGCGAGCTCGGCTCGGAGATCGACCACATCGTCGAGGTGGTGCGCCGCGAGCGCGACCGCGTGACCGAGGCCCTCGAGCGGATGGGGGGCCTCACGCCCACGCCGAGCGACGCCAACTTCATCTGGGTGCGCACCGAGAGCCCCGCCGGCGAGGTGCACGCGCGCCTCGCGGGCAACGGCGTGCTCGTGCGCAGCTTCCACGCCTCCGGCGGCCGACTCGCGCACCAGCTTCGCATCACGATCGGCGCGCCCGCCGACAACGACCGCCTGCTCGAGGTGCTGCCTTCGTGCGTGTGACAGCCTGCGTGTCGCTCGCCGCGCTGGTCGGCTGCGCCACCGAGGGGGGCGCGGTCGTGCGGGTGGTCGAGGGGCGGCAGCACGTGGGCCCCTTCGTGAGCGAGGAGGCCTACGCCGCGTACGCCGAGGGCGCGCTCGCGGAGGCCGCCGCCGACCTCCCGAGCGCGCAGGCGGCCTACGGCGCCGCGTGCGAGGCCGACCCGGGCTCGGCCGACGCCGCGACCCGCCTCGCCGCGGTGCTCTGCGCGCGCGGCGCCCCCTCGACGGAGCTGGACGCCGCGTTCGACGCCGCCGAGCGGCGCGACCCCGCGTTCGCCGGAGCGCCCCTCGAGCGCGCACGCTGCTCGCTCGCCCGCGGCGACGCAGCCGCGGCCTGCGTCGCCGCGCACCGCGCGCTCTCGCTCGACCCGGACGACGTCGAGCCAGCGCTCCTCTTCGCGCGCGCGCTCGACGCCGCGGGGCGCACGCAAGACGCCGACGCGCCGATCGACGCCGCCGTCGCGCGCTGGCCGTCGTCGCGCGAGGTCGCCGAGGCGGCGCTCGCCCACGCGACGCAGCGCGGCGACGCCGCGAGGCTCGATGCAGCCCGCGCGCGCCTCGGCGCGCTCGTGTCAGCGCCGCAGAGCAAGCGCGTCGAGCCACTGGTGGCAGAGCCGCAGAGCAATCGCCCCGCGCCGCGACCGGCGGTCAGCGCGGCGGCGCGATGACCTTGGGAGCCGTGACGGCCTTGGGAGCAGAGGCCGACGGAGCCGCCACGACGGGCGCGCTGCCCGCAGGCTGCGCGGCGCTCGCCGCAGCCGGCACCGGCTTCGCGCGCAAGCCGTCGCGCTTCGCGTCGAACTCGATCGAGAAGTCGAGCGAGAGCGTCTCGTCGCCCTTCACGGCGATGACCTTCTCGACCTCCTTGTCGATGGCCGGCAAGAAGGCGGTGACCTTCGCGCGACCGGCGGGGATGCGGCCGATGCGGAACTTCCCGTCGAGCCCGGTGACCGCGAACGTCGAGTAGCGCAGCACGAAGACGTCGGCGCTCATCCAGGGGCGCGCCATCCCGTCGGCGAGCGCGTAGTGACCGACTTCCATCGGGTAGAGCTTCACCGGCGAGCTACCCGGCGCGGCCACGATGCGCGCGGGAGCGTTCGCGCCGATGAGCGTCGGGAGGTACGAGAGCGACGGGTCGACGTTCGCGACCTCCATGCGCTGGCCGTACGTGAGGCCGATCGTGCGCGCGTCGTAGGCGCAGCCCTGCGCGCGCACGGGCCGCACGTCGCTCGTCGCGGGGACGTAGCCGTTGTACTCGGTCACCGTGATGAGCACGTCGGCGAGCGCGCGGCCGGCGCCCTCGCGCAGCAGCTTGCCGTAGACGGCACGCGGCGTCTCGCCGCACTCGGCCGACGCCTCGAACGCGACGTCGGGCGACGCGTCGCCCGAGACGCGCACGGTGCCCTCGATCGCGCCCTGCGGCCCGCTGTAAGGCTCGAGGTGCTCGGGGTTGACCGCGACGTCGACGCGCACGCGCGGGACGGGGATGCCCGGAGCCATCGGCCCCTTGGCGCGCTGCTTCTCGCGGGCGGCGCGGAGCTCCTCGGCGGACGCCGAGTCGCTCGGAGCGGCGGCTTCGCCCGCCCCGGAGTCGTTCGACTTGCAGCCGGCGCCGATGATCGCGGCCGAGATGCAGAAGAGGGCGAGGTGCTGGAGGTTGGGCATGAAGGTCGACTCGGAAAAGCCCCGGGGCTGCCTCATCCGCGCGCCGGGGCGAGGAGCGCGAGGTCGAGCGAAGCGCCGGGCGCGAGGCCGAGCGCGAGCACGAGCAGCGCGCAGGCGACGAGGGCAGCCGTGACGTACGCAGACTTCATCGGCTTGGCGATCGGAGCGCCCGGAGCGGGTTCGCGCATGTACATGAACACGAGAACGCGGAGGTAATAGTAAGCCCCCACCACGCTGTTGAGCAACGCGATGACGACGAGCCACCGGAAGCTCCCCTCGGCGTACATCGCCGCGCGAAACAGGTAAAATTTTCCGAAGAACCCGGCCGTCGGCGGCACCCCGGCGAGCGAGAAGAGAAACAGCGCGAAGGGCAGCGCGACCGCGGGGTGGCGACGCCCGAGGCCGGCGAGGTCCTCGTAGCTGACCGACTCGGCGCCGCGGCTGCCGGCGAGCACGAGCGCGCCGAACGCGCCGGCCGTCGAGACGGTGTACGCGAGCAGGTAGAAGAGCACCGCAGCCTGCGCCTCGGCGCCCGACGAGCGGACGGTGGCGGCGACGCCGACGAGCACGTAGCCGGCGTGCGCGATCGACGAGTACGCGAGCATGCGCTTGACCGACGACTGCCGCCCCGCGACGAGGTTGGCGTAGGTCATCGTGGCGACGGCGATCGGCGCGAGCACGGTCGACCACCCGGCGCCCCACGACGAGGTCGCCTTCGCGCCGAGCGCGACGGTGAGCACGCGGAGCATCATCGCGAACGCCGCCGACTTCACGACCACCGCCATGAACGCCGTCGCGGGCGTGGGCGCGCCCTCGTACGCGTCGGGCGTCCACGCGTGGAACGGCACCGCGCTCACCTTGAAGGCGAGCCCGGCGACGATGAGCGCGGTGGCGACGAGCAGCAGCACCGGCGAGGCCGTGCCCTCCGCGATGCGCTGGCCGATGCCCGCAAGATCGGTGTGCCCGGTGGCGCCGTACAGCAGCGCGCCGCCGTACAGCAAGAGCGCCGCGGCGAACGACCCGAGCAGGAAGTACTTCATGGCCGCCTCGGTGGACCGAGGCGAGGCGCGACGGAACGCCGTCATCGCGTAGACGCCGAGCGACAGGGTCTCGAGGCCGATGAAGAGGCTGAGCAGGTCGCCCGCGCCCGCGAGCATCATCGCGCCGAGGGTGGACCAGAGCAGCAGGACGTAGAACTCGCCGCGCTCGATGCCGTGCTCGGGCAGGTAGCCGCCCGCGAGCAGCGCCGCGAGCGCCGCGCCGACGCAGATGGTGAAGTCGAAGAAGAGCGCGAAGCGATCGGTCAGCAGGTAGGGCGCGAGCGCCTCGGCGCCGGGGATGCCGACGGTGCCGACCATCCACACCGAGGCGGACGCGAGCGCCCCGCCGACGAGCGTGACGGCGGTGGCCCACGCGAGCTCGCCGCGCTGGAGCTTGGGCGCGAAGGCCTCGACGAGCATGACGAGCAGCGCGCCGAGAGCGACGATGAGCAGCGGCGAGGTGGCGAGGAGGATGCCCACGGTCACGGCTCCCCTGCTGCGGCGGCGACGCCGGGCCCAGGTGGCGCTCCACGCTCGAGCGCCGGGTCGCTCGACGGCGGGAGCAGCTCGGCGTTGGCGCGCTCGACGCGCCCCTCGCCCCAGACGTACTGGTAGTGGTCGTAGAAGCCCTGCACGGAGTCCTTCATGCGATCGACGAACAGGGCCGGGAACAGCCCGATCGCGAAGACGAGCAGCACGAGCGGCGCGAGCGCGATCGTCTCGCGCGGCGTGACGTCGTTGAGGTGGCGGTTCTTCGGGTTGGAGAGCGGGCCGAAGAACACCCGCTGCGTGAGCCCGAGCATGTAGACGGCGCCGAGCACGACGCCGAACGCCGCGAGCGTGGCGTCGATGCCCGCGAACGCGCGCAGGCGCGGCGAGACCATCGTGCCCATGATGACCATGAACTCGCCGACGAAGCCGTTGGTGCCGGGCACGCCGATGCTCGCGAGCGTGACGATGACCCAGAGCGCCGTGTAGATCGGCATCACCTTCGCGATGCCGCCGTACTCGGCGATCTCGCGGGTGTGGCGGCGGTCGTACAGCACGCCGACCAGGAGGAAGAGCGCTCCGGTCGAGATACCGTGGTTGACCATCTGCAGGATGGAGCCGGAGATGGAGCTCGGCGTCACGGCGAAGAGCCCGAGCATGACGAAGCCGAGGTGCGCGACCGACGAGTAGGCGATGACGCGCTTGATGTCCGACTGCTTCCACGCCACGAGCGCGCCGTAGAGGATGCCGCCGAGCACCGCGACGCCGGCGAGGTTGGCCGTGTTGAGGCCGCTCGCGCCCGGGAAGAGGCCCATCGCGAAGCGCAGGTACCCGTAGGTGCCGAGCTTCAGCATGATGGCCGCGAGGATGACCGAGCCGCCGGTGGGAGCCTGCACGTGGGCGTCGGGCAGCCACGTGTGCAGCGGGAACATCGGCACCTTGACGAGGAACGCGATCGCGAAGGCCCAGAAGCAGAGCGCCTGCGCCTCGCGCGGCAAGAGCACGCGCTGCAAGGCGAGGAGATCGAAGCTCGGGGCGCCGGTCAGCTTCGTGTACTGCACCACCATGTAGATCATGGCGGCGAGCATCAGGACCGAGCCCGTCATCGTGTAGAGGAAGAACTTGATGGCCGCCTTGATCTTGTCGGGGCCGCCCCAGACGCCGATCATGACGTACATCGGTACGAGCATGAGCTCCCAGAACACGTAGAAGACGAGCAGATCGAGCGCGACGAAGCCGCCGATCATCGCCCCGTGCAGCAGGAGGAGCGCGAAGCAGAGCTCCTTCACGCGCGTCTTGATCGACCCGAACGAGGCGTACGCCGCGATGGGGGTGATGAGCGTCGTCAGCAGCACGAGCCAGAGGCTCATGCCGTCGACCGCGACGTGCCACCGGATGCCGAGGCTCGGGACCCACTCGTGCACCGAGACGAAGTGCCAGCCGCGCGTCATCGGGACGCGCAGCAGCTGCAGCGAGAAGACGAGGTCGACGAGCAGCACGCCGAGCGTGAAGCGCCGCAGCACCTTGGGCGACTGGCGCGGCAGGAAGAGCACCGCGACCGCCCCCGCGATCGGCAGCACGACGAGCAGGTCGAGCAGGCCCGGCCACTCGGTCGGCGCGGCGCCCGTCGCGACCCCTGGCCACAGGTGGCCGACGAGGCCGGCCGCGAGCGCGGCGAAGACGGCGAGCGCGATGCGCGTCTGCTTCGCCTCACCGCGCGGAACGAGGGCGCCCACCGCAGCCGCGGCGACCGCAGGCCAGTGACCCCACAGCGTGAGCACGTCGGCGGGCGAGCTCATTTCTGCAACATCCTCATGAGGTCGGGGAGCGCGCCGGCGCCCTGCGTCTCGGTGTGAGCCGCGGGGGCCGAGACCTCGAGCGTGGCGCGCGAGACGTGCTCGAAGGCGTCCTTGACCTCGACGCCGATGGTGCGCGAGGTGCCGGCCGGCATCGCGCCGACCTCGACCGTGCGCGCGTCGGACCACTCGGCGCGGTCGGGTTTGTCCTGCGAGGTCGTGTACCAGCGGTAGCGGTAACCGGGGCCCGCGGCGGCCTCGACGACCATGCGGTCGGTGTGGGGCTCGACGATGCCGAGCGAGGCGTGCGCCCCGCCGAGGAAGAAGCGCCCGAGCGCCACGAGCCCGACCACCATCATGGCGGCGTAGGCGTGCACGCCGCCGGTCTGCAGC
>CAITLX010000620.1 GCA_903893335.1 uncultured delta proteobacterium
CGACGCGCCCCGCGCCACGTGGGCCTCCGCGGGCCTCGCGCTCTGCGCGGTGGCCGCCGACGCCAGGGGTCGCGTCGCGGCCGCGGTGCGCCGGCTCGACGGCGCCCTGCTCGACGCGCGCGGCCTCGCGCTCTTCCTCGTGGCCGAGGGCGCGCCCCCCGCGCCGCTGCTCGTGGCCGACGGGCTCGTCGGGCCCGCGCAGCTCCCGGGCGGCGCGACCGCCGCTGCGATCTCCGAGCGCCCCGTGGCCGGCGCGCGCGGCACGCTCACGCTCGTCGACCTCGCCGCGGGACCGGTCGAGGCGCGGCTCGCAGGAGGCGACACGGCGCGCGAGGTGCCGGTCGTCTGGGTGACGGCGAAGGCCGCTCCCTGACCGAACCGGGGCTCGAGGAAGAGCGGCTCAGCCGCCGCGCTGCTCGAAGAAGTGTGGCTCAGCCGCCGCGCTTGAGCTCGGTCAGCACGAGCTTCGCGACGGCCTTGAGCGTGTCGAACACGCCGATGCCGGTGCGGGCGACGCCCTCGAAGTCGGGCACCTGCGTCGGGTTGAGCAGCTGGCGAAGCTCCTCGACGCTGGCGATCTCGGGCAGGTCGCGCTTGTTGTACTGGACGACGTACGGGAGCTTGTCGAGCGCGTAACCCTGCTCGGCGAGGTTGGTGCGCAGGTTCTCGAGGCTCTCGATGTTCGCCTCGATGCGGCCGATCTGCGAGTCGGCGACGAACACGACGCCATCGACGCCCTTGAGGATGAGCTTGCGGCTCGCGTCGTAGAAGACCTGGCCGGGCACCGTGTAGAGGTGGAAGCGCGTCTTGAACCCGCGGATCTCGCCGAGCGACAGCGGGAGAAAATCGAAGAAGAGCGTGCGCTCGGTCTCGGTCGCGAGCGAGATCATCTTCCCCTTCGCCTCGGGGTTGGTGCGCTCGTAGATGTACTGCAGGTTCGTCGTCTTGCCGCAGAGGCCGGGGCCGTAATAGACGATCTTGCAGTTGATCTCGCGCGCCATGTAGTTGATGAAGCTCATCGACGCGTCCCTCAGTCGTTGAACAGGTTGTCGATGTCTTCGTCGGTGATCTCGGCGAAGGGCGAGTCGCGGCCGGGGGTGTTCACCTTCCGAAGCAGCGCCTCGAAGATGACGTTGAGCTCGTCGCACGCGCGCTTCACGCGCAGGCGCACCAGGCCGAGGCTCGACTTCGAGTCGAAGATGACCACCAGGATGACGCGGTTGCCAACCAGCTGGATGTGGATGTTGGCGTTCTCGCCCTCGTGAAACTGGGTGGCGAACTCGTTCTCCTTGAGGAGCTTCGCCATCCCGCCGGTCGCGGCGATGTTGCCCGCCGTCAGCGACGCGAGCGACGTGGTGTCGAGGTTGTCGATCTCGCCGCTCGCCGCGATGAGTTGCCCATTCTTGTCGACGATGAAGACGACCTTCGAGTTCGCTTCCTTCAGCAGGCGGTCTACGACCGTCTGGATCTGGTTGAACTCCTCCTCGTACATCACCATCTGAGGATCGCCCATCATGCCTCCGCGAGACCCCGACCTGTGCGTCTGCTGGCGACGCTCGTCTCGGCGCACGGCCCGCTCATAGCTCGCGAGATCTGGAAAAAAAGCTCGACAGAGGATGGTTTAGCCGATGGTGCGCCTCCGCGGCAAGCTGCCAAGCGGGGTCGGCTCGGCTTCTCGACCGCCCGGGAGGCCCCGGCGGAGGCTCGCGCGACCCCGCGCGAGGGGGGCGCGGCGGCGTGCGGGGGGCTGGCCGAGGCCCGGCCGAGGGGCTGCACGAGGGTCAGCGCGCCCCCGCTGGCAGCGGAAGTCGCACCACGCAGCGCGTGCTGCGTGGGCCGACGTCCTCGGGGTCGAGGGTCACGCCGAGGTCGGCCAGGACGCTCTGCACCGCCCCGAACGCGCGCCCCAGCTCGGGAGCCCGAATCGACGGGACAGACGCCACCGACGCGACCGACGCGGGGGACGAGCGAGGGCTCTCGGGGGGGCCGCCGGGGGCCTCGCCGACCAGATCGATGATCATGACGGCGCGGGGCGGGCCGTCGCTCGACGCGGCGGGGGCCTGCGCGGCGTACGCGCCGATGCGGACGGAGCCCCCCGCGCTGGCGCGGAAGGTGCGCAGCGCGAGGTGGGCGAGCGCGAGCACCAGGTCGTCGCGTGGCATCTCGAGCTCGATGTCGGCCGCCGAGCCGGCGCTCACGGTGAGGCGGGCGCCGACCAGCGGCGAGATGGTCGCGCGCACGTCCTCGAGCACGTCGGCGGTGCGCACGCGCGCCACGCGGCCGGCGCCGAGGTGCCGCAGCTTGCGGGTCATGGAGCTGGCGGCGCCGACGCACGAGGTGAGCGCCTGCAGCGCGCGGCCGACCTCGGCGGCGACGTCGGCCGGGACCGACGCGCGCGCTGCCTGGAACGTCGCGCGCACCGCGCCGGCCTCGGCGGCGACGCCGGCCATGAGCTGAGACGTCTCGCGCAGCAGGTCGCGGGCTAGGTCGAGGGTGTGCGCCGGCAGCGCCTGGGCGGGGGGCGGCGCGGACGAGAAGCCCGTGCTCGACGCCATCGGCAGCACGGGGCGGCTCGACGGAGGCGGCGGCTCGAGCGGGTCGTCGCCGGCCGAGAGCGTGCGCACGACGAGCACGCCGACGGCGCTCGCGCCGGAGCCCGACACCGTCTCGGCGTGCACCTCGGCGAGGAAGGTGGCGCCGTCGAGCGAGCGCACCAGCATCGCGCCGGTGTGGCTGCGCCCCTCGGCGAACGCGGCGCGCAGCGGCGCGGCGTCGCGCGGGGCCTCGACGAACGACTCGAGCGAGGAGCCCGTCGCGTCGCCTCCGGCCGCGAACAGGGCCGCGAAGGTCGAGTTGGCGCGCACGAGCACCCCGCCGCGAAACGTGCCCATCGCGGGGGCAGCCGGCGCGCCGACGGAGCCGTCGCGGGCGGTGCCGGGGGTGGGCGAGGGCGGGGGGAGGCGCTGCACCGGGGTCCAGCGTACGTCACCTTTCCCCTCCCGGGGCAGGCAGCGTCACCGGCGCGGCAGGATGCGCCGATCAGGCGCAGCGCCAGGCCACCAGCACCGCGAGCGCGGCGAACACCGCGACGAGCCCACCGAGGGCGGCCGCGAGGCGCCCCGCGTCGCCGGCGGCGCTCGGCTCGGCGGCGGTCAGCTCGGCCGGCCCCCCGCGCCGACGGGCGAGCGTCCACGCGAGGGCGAACGCGGCTGCGTCGGCCAGGGCGAGGCCCGCGAGCGCCGTGAGCGCGGTGTCGCGCACGCGCCTTCGCCGCGCCGCCTCGGCGTCGAGCGCGGCGGGCACGCCGTCGAGCAGGCTCGCGTCGCGCTCGAGCACCACCTGCCCCTCGAACGGGTCGTCGGGCGTGCGCGCGGGCCACGCGACGGCCGAGGCGCTCTGCGCGGCTGGGTCGCTCGCCACCGTGATCGTCGGATCCCACACGCCGAGCGCCTCGCGCGGCAGCGCGATCTCGCCGCGGAAGAAGCCCGCTCCGTCGGGCGCGAGGCGCACCGTCGCGCCGAACATGCGACCGTGCACCTCGCTGAACAGCGCGGCGTAGGCGGCGTCGCGCGGCGCGGGCGAGACGACGACGAGCCGCCCCGCGGCGAGCGCGGCGGGATCGACCCACATCGCCCCCGCGACGACGGGCAGCGCGCCGTCCCACGCGCCGTGCTCGCGCCCGAGGTCGGCCTCGACGCGCAGCGGCAGCGCGTGCGCGCGGGCGACGAGCTCGAAGCGCGCGCGCCCCTGCGCGTCGGTCGTGCGGTCGGCGAGGGTCGCGCCGA
>CAITLX010000621.1 GCA_903893335.1 uncultured delta proteobacterium
GAAACGCGCCGTCGGCCTCGGCGCGCGCGGTGAGCGCCGCGTGCGCGCGGTCCTGCGCGTCCTCGTCCGAGCAGATGAGCAGCGCGTCGCACCCGGCGGCGATCGCCTCGACGGCGGTGTGCTCGACGGGCCAGCGCGCTGCGACGGCCTTCATCTCGAGGTCGTCCGAGAAGAGCACCCCGCCGAACCCAAGCTCGTCGCGCAGCAGGTTGGTGCAGCACGCGCGCGACAGCGTCGCGGGCACGTCGGGGTCGAGCGCCTCGACGACGATGTGCGCCGTCATGAGCGTCGGCATCGCCGCGCGCGCCGCAGCGCGGAAAGGCGGAAGTTCGACGGCGTCGAGGCGCGCGCGCGGGTGCGCGACGAACGGCAGGTCGAGGTGGCTGTCGAGCAGCGTGTCGCCGTGCCCGGGGAAGTGTTTGCCGCACGCGAGCACGCCCGCGTCGGCCAGGCCCGCGGCGAAGGCGAGCGCGTAGCGCGCGACGACCTCGGGGTCGGCGCCGAACGCGCGGTCGCCGATGATCGGGTTGGCGGGGTTGGTGTCGACGTCGAGGACGGGCGCGAAATCGAGGTTGAAGCCGATGGCGGCGAGCTCGAGCCCGACCGCTCTCGCGACCTCGCGCACGAGCGCGGGCGTGGCCGCGCCGGCGAGCGCGCGCATCGGCGGCACCGCGAGCGCGGGGGCGAGCAGGCGCTTCACGCGCCCCCCCTCCTGGTCGACGGCGACGAAGGGGGGCAGCTCCGCGGGGGCGGCGTCGACGATGGCCGCGCAGAGCTCGGCCGCCGCCTCGATCGACGGGAGGTTGCGACGAAACAGGATCGCGCCGCCGCGGCGCCCCTCGGCGAGCGCGTGCGCGAAGCTCGGCGTCAGCGTCGCGCCGGAGAAGCCACCGACGATGAGCTGGCCGGTCAGCGTGGAGAGGTCGAGGGCGAGCGCCATCGCAGGTCAGGCGACCTTGGCGACGTCGAGCTTCGCGGCCTCGATCAGCTGTTTGGCCCAGCCCGCGATGCGCGCCTCGTCCTCGCCCTCGAGCATGACGCGCAGCTTCGGCTCGGTGCCGCTCCAGCGCACCAGCAGGCGGCCGGACTTCCCGAGCTTCTTCTCGACGTCGCGCGAGAGCTTGCTGAGCTGCGGCATCTGGTCGAGCGGGAGGCGGGCGGCGAGCGTGACGCTCTCGAGCACCTGCGGGACGCGCTCCATGACCTCGGCGGCGAGCTCGGAGAGCGGGCGCTCCTCGGAGGTGACGATGGCGAGGACCTGGAGCGCGGCGACGATGCCGTCGCCGGTGGACGCGTGCTCGAGGAAGACGAGGTGCCCCGACTGCTCACCGCCGAAGTTGCACCCGCGCGCGCGCATGGCCTCGACGACGTAGCGGTCGCCGACGGCGGTGCGCAGGAGCTTGCCGCCCGCGGCGGTGATGGCGCGCTCGAGCCCGAGGTTGCTCATCACCGTGGTGACGAGCGTCTTCTTGCCGAGCGTGCCGGCGCGCAGCATGCGCGTCGCGCAGAGCGCCATGATCACGTCGCCGTCGACCACGCGCCCCTTCTCGTCGACGACGATGACGCGGTCGGCGTCGCCGTCGAGGGCGATGCCGAGCACCGCGCCCGTCTTCACGACCTCGCGCGCCATGCGCTCGGGGTGCAGCGCGCCCGCGTCGAGGTTGATGTTGCGCCCGTTGGGCTTGCAGCCGATGGCGGTGACGTCGGCGCCGAGCTCGCCGAAGACGGCGGGCGCGACGCGGTAGGCGGCCCCGTGCGCGGCGTCCACCACGACCCGGACGCCGTCGAGCGTGCGGTCGGCGGGGAAGGTGCGCTTGCAGTAGACGACGTAGCGACCGCGCGAGTCCTCGAGGCGCTCGGCGCGGCCGACGTCGGAGCCGATGGGCGCGAGCCGCTCGAGCTGAGGGTCCTCGAGCAGGGCCTCGATGGCGGCCTCCTCGATGTCGGGGAGCTTGAAGCCGTCGGGGCCGAAGACCTTGATGCCGTTGTCGCCGTACGGGTTGTGGCTCGCGCTGATGACGACGCCCGCGTCGGCGCGCATGCTCGTCGTCAGGTATGCGACGGCAGGGGTGGGGATGGGGCCGCTGAGCATGACGCGACCGCCCATCGCGCAGATGCCCGACGCGAGCGCCGTCTCGAGCATGTAGCCCGACAGGCGGGTGTCCTTGCCGATGACGATGCGCACGGGGCGCGTCTTGCCGCGCCGCGCGACGTACGCGATGGCGCGCCCGAGGCGCATGGCCACCTCGGGCGTCATCGGGTGGACGTTGGCGACGCCGCGGATGCCGTCGGTGCCGAACAGCTTGCGGGTGGCGGCGGGCGCAGCGGGCTCGGCCTGCGGGCGCGCGGTCTTCTTCGTCGGCATGCTCGGGCGGGCGCTCACTCGCGGAAGTTGATGAACGACAGCTCGATGCCGAAGTCGTGGCCGCGCACCGTCTGGATGGCGACCTGGAGGTCGTCGCGGTTCTTGCCCGAGACGCGCACGGCGTCTTCCTGGATCGCGCCCTGGACCTTCAGCTTCTGGTCCTTGATGAGCTTGACGATCTCGCGGGCGGTCTCGACGGCGATGCCCTCCTTGATCTTCACGAGCATCTTCGCGGTGCCCTTCGGGCCCGGGTCGACCTTGCCCGGGTCGAGGAACCTGAGCGAGACCTTGCGCTTGATGAGCTTGTCTTGCAGCACCGAGAGGGCGGCGCGGACGCGGTCCTCGGTGGACGCGGCGATGACGAGGCCGTCGGCGTTGTGCTCGATGCTGGCGCCGGTGTCGCGGAAATCGAAGCGCTGCGCGACCTCTTTCTGGGCCTGGTTCAGCGCGTTCTCGATCTCGGGCATGTTCGGCTTGGAGACGATGTCGAACGAAGGCATGGCCCAAGGAGGATAGCGGCCCCGGGGGCCGGGAGCCAAACGTTCCGCGTCCGAAGGCCTCTCGTCGGCGGCGGGCCTTTCGGCTACCTTCGGCGCCCCATGAGGCCCCGAACGCTCGCAGCCCTCGCCATCGTCTCCTCCGTCGCCGCGTCGTCCGCGGCCCACGCCGCCACGCCCGGCGCGTCGAGCGCAGAGCCCGCAGCGGCCGCGGCGCACGACCGCGGCTACGACTTCTCGGCGGGGCTCAAGGTGCTGCTCGGCGGCAGCCTCTGGACGACGCCGACCGACACGCTGTCGAACAAGGGCGTCCCCTGGGGCTGGGACGGCAACGGCGGCGGCTTCGCGTGGGGCGCGGGCGCCTACGGCGAGGTGCGCTTCCTGCGCTACCTCGGCGTCGAGGTCGACCTCTTCCACGACTCGACGACGCTCCAGCGCGATCTGGACTGGACGCTCAACGGCGTCGCCAAGTTCAAGCTCAACGAGAAGGTCGAGATCTCGAGCTGGCGGCTGCCCGTGCTGCTCAAGGCGACCGTCCCGTCGCCCGGCGCGCGCCCCTGGATCGGCTTCGGCCCCGAGTTCGTGCTCTCGTCGTCCGTCTCGCCGAGCCTCGCCTTCACGTCTGGCGCGGAGCAAATCTCGGCCACTCAGCGCGCGAGTGTCGAGGGGTTCGCGCACGCCGATACGGCGACGTCGACGCGCCTGCTCATGGCGCTCGGCATCGTCATCGACCTGCCGGCCGAGCTCGAGCTGCCGATCGAGCTGCGCGCCTCGAAGAGCGGGCAGTCGTCGTCGTGGCCGTCGCGCGTGGACTACACCGCGACGACGTCGTCGTACACGGCGCACGTCGAGAGCACCTGGGACTTCCGCCTCGGCGTGGGCCTCGGCCGCAAGTTCTGAGATCACAGCGCGACGGCGGGGTCGCGGTCGAGACCGAGCAGCCGAGCGCGCGCCTCGCCCACGAGGAAGATCGAGCCGGCGACGACCACGAGGCCGTGCGGCCCGACGAGCGCGCGCGCCCGAGCGAGGGCGTCGGCGACGCTCGGGAGGGCCTCGCCGCCGAAGCGTGCGGCAAGCTCGCGCGGGTCGGCCGCGCGGCGACCTTCGGGGGTGACCCAGAGACGGTGCGCGGCGCGAGGCGCGAGCGCCGCGAGCATCCCGGGCCAGTC
>CAITLX010000622.1 GCA_903893335.1 uncultured delta proteobacterium
CCCAGACGCTGCCCCGGCTTGAAAGCCGAGGCAGCGCAGACGGAGACCGACGGCACCCCTCGGGCTCGCCGCGGTCATGGGGCGGCAGCTCTTGGGGACCTGTGGGCGGTCGTGAGTTTCGATGGGCGCGTTCGCCCGTTGGTGGCGCCTTACCCCTGCCGCCTGCCACGGGATGCCGCCGTCGTGGGCTTGGGCACTGGCCACGTCGCCAGGTCGCGCGTCATCGCGGCGGCGACAAGCTTCCTCAACACCTTCGGGTTGATCGGGCGCGTCGCCTTGCACCCGAGCGCCAGAAGGCGACGAGTGAGCGCGTCCTTCGACTCGGGAACGCGAACCCAGCTCAACGCCTTGCGGAACTTGGGGTTCGTCGCTGCGCGACGCTCGATGCGGTCGATGAATGCCGCCCCGTGCGCGCGAACGAAGTCCTCCAGGGGGCCCGCGCCGAGATCGTTGATGTCGGCATCGCTCGTCGCGAGGTCGGTGACGTCCCCGATCAGCCGCCATCCCAGCTGCGGGAACTGCTCGATGCCCTTCGTCATCGCGACGGCCGCCCACCAAGACCGCTGCCGTCGCAGCCATGTCCGCGCGGTCTTGCGCTCCGTCTCTCGACTCATGGGCTCGCCTCGAACTCCGCCCGCCCCCCTACTGCTTCATCCGCGCCTTGCGGCGCGCCATCTCGGTGCGCGCCGACTTGGCGCCGAGCGACCAGCCGAGCGCGATGCCCACGAGCAGCACGCCGGGGATGAAGATGACGTGCTCCATCGTCATGCGGCCCCGTCGGACCGTCGGGCCTTGCCCACCGCGCGCTCGAGGTCGGCGATCTTGTCCTCGAGGCGCGCCTGGCGGCGCCACGAGAGGAAGAAGAGGCCGAAGAGGATGACCCAGATGACGGCGTAGGCCTCGACCAGCAGCGTCGAGCCGCTGGCGATCTCGGTGCCGCCCTGCACGGCGCGAAACTCGTTGGCCTGGGCTTCCTGGGTGGTGGTCGCGGTGACGGGGGCTTGCATGGTCATGACTCCTCGCCGAGGCCGGCGTCGAGCGCCTCTTCCTCGAGGTGACGCAGTCGGGCGGCGGCTAGCTCGATGCGGGCGCGCGACCAGACGATCAGGATCGCGAGCAGGGTGAAGGCGAGGAAGCCCAGCGCGAGCGAGGGCTTCATGGCGGGGGCGAGGCCGCCGCCCCCCTGCGAGATGACGCGCGGGTGCTGGCCGCTCCACTTCTGCACCGAGTAGTGGATGATGGGCAGGTTGGCCGCGCCGAGCACGCCGAGCGCCGCGGAGAACTTGCGCTCGGCCTCGCCGTCGCCGGTGAAGGCGCGCAGCAGGGTGTACGCGACGTAGACCAGCACGCTGAGCAGCGAGGTGGTGAGGCGGGGGTCCCACGTCCAGTAGCGGCCCCAGGCCTTCGCGGCCCAGAGCGGCCCCGTCACGAGGACGATGAGCCCGAACGTCACGGCGGCCTGCGCGCCTGCCTTGGCGATGGCGTCGGCGCGGTCGCTCGGGTGCAGGAGGAAGCCGACCGAGCCGCCGAAGCACGCGAGCGCGCCGAGGTACATCGCGTAGGCGGCGGGGACGTGGAAGTAGAAGATCTTCTGCACGATGCCCATCGTCGACTCGACGGGGGCTTGCAGGAAGATCGCCTGGATGGCCGTCACGACCGTCACCGCCGAGAGCACGATGAGGATGGGGAGGGCGTACGAGTGCCGCTTGGGCGTCATGGCCCGCGGAGGCTAGCACGCGGGCGCGCACGCGAAACCGCCTTGGCGCGCGCCCCGGGTGGGGCTCGGCCTTCGGCACCAGCCGCGCCCCGGGGTCAGTAGTTGCAGCGCGCGAGCGCGAGCAGCGAGGTGATGCGCACGCGCACCAGCTCGAGCTCGCGCAGGGCGAGCTGCGACTCGCCCTCGCGCAGCCGCCGCCCCGCGTCGATGAGGTCGAGGCTCGTCGCGCTGCCGGCCTCGTACGACACGCGCGACAGGCGCTCGGTCTCGGCGGCGAGGTCGCGGGCGCGCTGCGACACCGCGCGGCTCTGCTCGGCCACGCGCACCGCGCGCCGCGCCTGCTCGACCTGCACCTCGGCCGCGCGCCGCGCCGCCAGCAGCCGCTGGCTCGCCTGGTCGGCCTGCGCGCGCGCGTCGTGCAGCGCGCCGTAGCGGTAGCCGCCGTCCCACAGGGGGACTGAGAGCACGCCGCCGATCGACCACGCCTCGTGGCGGGTGTTGGAGAGCTGCACCGACGAGAGCGAGAGCGTGCTGACGAGGTTGACCGTGGGGGAGAACTGGAGCCAGACGTCGTCGACGTTGCGGCTGGCCACGTCGACGTTGGCGTGCAGCGCGGCGAGGTCGGCGCGGTCGTCGAGCTTGCCCCCCTCGGCGCAGGCCTCGTGTGCGCTCGCCTCGAGCGCGTCGAGCCGGATGTCGGGCGGCACGCCCCAGGGCCCCGGGTGGCCGAGCGCGAGGCCGAGCGCCTCGCGCGCCTGCGCGAGCGACTCGTCGGCCGAGATGACCGACGCGCGCGTCACCTCCGCGTCCTGCCGCGCGCGCACCACGTCGAGCGCGTTGGCCGAGCCGAGCACCTGGCGCCGCTCGGTCAACGCCTGACGCTCGAGCGCCGCGCGCAGCCCGACGCGATCGATCTCGGCGACGCGCTCGGCGGTGACGACCCCGACGATGGCGTTGGCGACCGCGCCGACGATCTGCCGCTTCTGGTCGTCGACCGACAGGCGCGCGACGTCGCGCTGGCGCTCGGCCGTGCCGAGGGCGTGCCACGCGCGAGGCGCGATCACCGGTTGCGTCAGCGAGAGCGACGCGCCGTACGTCTGCGCGTCGGGCACGGTCACGGTGGTGGTGGCGTACGTGATGGCCGGCGGCGTCGTCGTGAAGCCGGTGGGGACGGAGATCTGCTGGTCCTGCCGCAGCAGGTTCTGGGTCACGTTGCCGGTCGCGTTGAGCGTGGGCAGCAGGCCCGCGAGGGCCTGGCGCGACAGGGCCTCGGCGCGCGTCACCTGGTCGAGCGCGATGCGCAGATCGGTCGAGCGGTCGCGCACGATCGCGAGCGCCTCGCGCCAGGTCGCGACCTCGTTGGCGGCGCGCGGCGCAGGCGCGAGCAGCGGGTCGTCCACCGGCGGCGGCGCGGGGGTCGCGCCGGAGGCGACGAGCGAGGAGCCGAGCGTCGAGAGCGCGGCGAGGGTGGCGACGGCGATCGTTCGAGCGCGGCGGTCGCGAGGCGATCGGGGCGGGGAGGCGGTCGGGGGGGCTCGCACGGCCCGCCATTGTGCGACGATTACGCGCGCTGCGCCCGCGACGATTACGAGCGCTGCGCCTTGGGCGTCGCGCGCGCCCGGCGGCGAGCCGGCTTGCGGGGGGGGCGAGCGGGGGCGGCGTCGCGCTCGGGGGCCCCGGCGTCGATCCAGCGCCACAGCGCGTGCTGGTCGGCCGTCGCGCCGCGGGCGATGACGGGCTTGAGCACGCGCTTGGCGAGCGCCAGGCGCCCGACGCGCGCGAGCGCGTGCGCGTACGACGCGGAGATCTCGTCCTGCTTGGGCTCGCGCGCGTGCGCCGAGGCGAGCCAGGGGAGCGCGTCGGCGGGGCGCGCGAGGGCGAAGTCGAGCAGGTGCCCGAGGTTGTGCGCGTACCAGGGGTTGTGCGGCACGAGGTGCAGCGCGCGCTGGTAGGCCGCTGCCGCCGCGCGGTAGTTGCCGAGCAGCGACTGCGCGAGGCCGAGCACCGCCCACGCGCCGTCGTTGTCGTCGTCGACGCGCACCACGCGGCGCGCGAAGAGCGCCGCGCGCCACGGCTCGTGCTCGGCGACGAGCTCGGCGAGGTGACGGTGCGCGAGCAGCCACGCCTCGCTCTCCGGCTTCGCGCTGCGCGCGAGCCGGGTGAGCATCGGCAGGACCTCGTCGCGCCCCACCGCGTCGCGCAGCGCGCGCTCGACGTTGCGCCGCAGCGTCTCGACGTCGTCGCTGGCTGCGCGCTTGCCCATGCGATCGTTGATACCGATCTCGTGGGGGTCGCGCAACGCCGAGCGCGACGTCGAGCGATCAGGCGTCGTTGGGGCTTGACGTGGGCGACGAGCGCTCAGGCGTCGTTCGGGCTCGACGTGGGCGACGAGCGCGGGCGAGAGGGCTCGGCCTTGATCGTCTTGCCGCCGACGACGGCGCCGTCGAGCGCCGCGACCGCGCGGTCGAGGTCCTCGCGCTTCACCGACACGAACGAGTTCTTGTCGCGCACGCGGATGCGCGGCGTCTGCGCGCGGTCGAGACCGGCGCGCTCGAGCAGCACGGCCTGCAAGTCCGGCGCGCTGATGGAGTCGTTGCGACCGACCGAGACGAAGATCTCGGCGAGGTCTTCCTGGTCGACGCCTGCGCTACCGCTCGCGACGCTCGCGCGCACGCGGCGGCCGTGGGTGGAGCGCGCGGGGCGCTCGCCGCCCTCGTCGGCTGCCGGAGCAGAGGCTTCGACGGAGGCGGGGGCGACCGCGGCGACCGCAGCAGGCGCAGCCGGAGCGGGAGCTGCCGCTGCGGGGCGCGGGCTCGCTGTGCGCGGCTACTGCGCTGGCCAACCGCTGCGTGGCCGGTTGCCGCGATGAACGTGGCTGCGCGAGCACTCCTCGCACTCCCCACTGTGACGTCGCGCAGCGACGCTGCGCAGAGTGCCTCAATGACGGCCAGTGCCCAGGCGCCGGCTGGTCGTGCGCGAGCACCGGGGCGTGTGTCTTCGACTGTGCGGGCTGCCGAGCCGCGGGCCTCGTGTGCGACGCTGCTGGCGGTCGCTGCTCTGCCTGCCTCTCCGACAGCG
>CAITLX010000623.1 GCA_903893335.1 uncultured delta proteobacterium
CCTCGGCGTCTCGGCCTACTACCACGACAGCGCCGCGTGCCTGCTGCGCGACGGACGCATCGTCGCCGCCGCGCAGGAGGAGCGCTTCACGCGCAAGCGCCACGACGCGTCGTTCCCGCGCCGCGCCGTCGCGTCGTGCCTGGCCGAGGCGGGCATCGAGGCCGCGCGCGTCGATCACGTCGTGTTCTACGACAAGCCCGTCACCAAGCTCGCGCGCGTGCTCGAGATGCACCTCGCCGCCGCGCCGCGTGGGTTCGCCACCTTCCTGCGGTCGCTGCCCAGCTGGCTGAAGGACAAGCTCTGGACGGCGGGCGCCATCGGCGACGCGCTCGGCGCCCAGCGCGAGGTGCTGTTCACCGAGCACCACCAGGCCCACGCGGCGAGCGCGTTCTTCCCCTCGCCCTTCGAGCGCGCGGCGGTGCTCACGCTCGACGGCGTCGGCGAGTGGGCGACCGCGACCGAGGGGGTCGGCGACGGCAGCCGCCTCGAGCAGCACCGCGAGCTTCGCTTCCCCCACTCGCTCGGGCTGCTCTACTCGGCCTTCACCGGCTGGTGCGGCTTCAAGGTCAACTCGGGCGAGCAGAAGCTCATGGGGCTCGCGCCGTACGGCAAGCCGCGCTTCCGCGACGCCATCCTGCGCGACCTCGTCGACCTCAAGGACGACGGCTCGTTTCGCCTCGACCTCGACCACTTCGACTTCGTCGACCTCCGGCGCATGACCACGCGCCGCTTCGACGCGCTGCTCGGCGACGCGCCGCGCGACCCCGAGTCGCCGCTGCGCGCGGTCGACATGGACGCCGCCGCCAGCGTGCAGGCCGTCACCGAGGAGATCGTGCTGCGCATCTGCCGCGATCTGCACCGTCGCACCGGGCTCGACGATCTGTGCATGGCGGGGGGCGTCGCGCTCAACTGCGTGGCCAACGGGCGCATCCTGCGCGGCGACACCGGCTTTCGCCGCCTCTGGGTGCAGCCCGCGGCGGGCGACGCGGGGGGCGCGATGGGCGCGGCGTACGCCGTGTGGCACACGCTGCTCGGCAACCCGCGCGTCGTGGAAGGTGGGCGCGACGCGCTCTCGGGCGCGCGGCTCGGGCCGGGCTTCACCTCCGAGCAGGCGGGCGCGACGCTCGCCGAGCTTGGCGCGGTGGCCGAGCGCCACGACGAGGGCGACCTCGTGGCGCTGGTGGCGCGGCGCATCTCCGAGGGCGCGGTGGTGGGCTGGATGCAGGGGCGCATGGAGTGGGGCCCGCGCGCGCTCGGCGCGCGGTCGATCCTCGCCGACGCGCGCAGCCCCGAGACGCAGCGCACGCTCAACCTCATGGTCAAGCGTCGCGAGTCGTTCCGACCCTTCGCGCCCATCGTGCTCGCCGAGGAGGCGTCCGACTGGTTCGACCTCGCGGCGCCCTCTCCGTACATGCTCGTCACGACGCAGGTGGCCGAGCGCCAGCGGCTCGCGCCGTCGCCGGGCGACGAGCGCCTGACGGGCATCGCGCGGCTCACCTCGCGGCGCTCGACCATCCCGGCGGTCACGCACGTCGACGGCTCGGCCCGCGTGCAGACGGTCGACCGGCGCGATCACCCGCGCCTGCACGCGCTGCTCACGGCGTTCCGCGAGCGGACGGGCTGCGCGGTGCTCGTCAACACCTCGTTCAACGTGCGCGGCGAGCCCATCGTGTGCGACGTGCGCGACGCCTACGCCTGCTTCATGCAGACGAGCATCGACCTGCTGGTCGTCGAGGACTGGGTGCTCGAGCGCGGCCGGCAGCCGGCCTGGACCGGTCCGCGCGCCACCTTCGAAAAGGACTGACGCGCCCGCCGAGGGCCACGTACGCTCGCAGGCGACGACATGGCGACGCGACTCACGCATGCGGTCCGGGTCGGGCGCGATCTGGTCGGGCACGCCCTGGGCGCCAAGCGCTGGTGGCTCGTCGTGCTCGTGCTCGTCTGCCTGCTGCTCATCGGCTTCGTCGCGGTCTCGGCCTCGCCGCTCGCGCCGTTCGTCTACACGGTGTTCTGATGCGCGCGCCGTCGCGCGCCGCCGGCGAGGTCCGGCCCGTCGTCGCGGCCGCGGTGCTGCTCGCCGTCGTCGTCGCCATCGCGTGGGTCGGGCTCTTCGCCGACCTGCGCCACGACGACGCGTTCATCACCCTGCGCTACGGCGAGAACCTCGCGCGCGGTCGAGGCCTCGTCTTCGCGCCGGGTGCCGCGGTGATGGGCTCGACCTCGCCGGGCATGTGCCTCGTGTCGGCGCTCGTGCACGCGCTCGCGGGGCACGCGGCGACGCCGTCGATCGTCTCGGCGCTCGGCTGCCTCGCGTGGGTGGCCGAGGCCGTCGCGGTCGCGCTGCTGCTCGCCCCGGTGGCGGGCGAGGTCGTGGCGCTCGGCGTGGGGGCGTGCGTGGCGCTCGGCGCCGCGCAGGGGGCCGAGCACGTCGCGCTCGAGACGCACGAGGCGCTCGCGCTCGGCCTGTTCGCGGCGCTGGCGATGCGCGCGGGGCGTCTGCGCACGGCCGCGGCGCTCGTCGCGCTCGCGGGCCTGGCGCGGCCCGACGAGTACCTCTGGCTCGCGCCGCTCACCCTGCTCGCGTGGCGCGCGCGCCCGCGACCGCTCGCCGCGGCCCTCGTGTTCGCGGCGCCGACCCTCGCGTGGCTCGCGTTCGCGTGGCTCGCGTACCGCGCGCTCTTGCCGCAGTCGGCGGCGACGAAGTTCGCGCGCGTCGCGCTCGGCGACTACGCGGCTCACCTCGCGACGCACGTGCCGCGCACCTGGCTCGGCGCCTGGTGCCCCGCGCCCGTCGCCTGGCTCGCGTGGCCGCTCGCCTTCGCGGGGGGAGCGTACCTCGCGCGGCGCGACCGCGGGCTCGCCGCGCTCGCGGCGTTCACGCTGCTGCACGTCGCCGGCTACCTCGTGCTGCGCCCGTTCAAGCAGCACGTCTGGCACCTCTACCCGCCGGCGGTGGGCACGCTCGCGCTCGGCGTCGGCGGCGCGGCGGCGTGGGCCCGCCCGAGGCTCGGCCGAGCGGGCGCTCCGGTGGTCGCCGTCGTGCTCGGGTGCATGGCGCTCGCGTACGTCGCGCGCACGGCGCGCTTCGCGGCGACCTACCGCGACGCGTACTGGTTCGGCGGGCGCGACACGGTGTACGATGCCGTTTCTGCGTACCTGCTCGCGCACGGCCGCCCCGACGACGTCGTGTCGTCGTTCGAGGTCGGCACGCTCGCGTACACGACCGACCTCGAGATCAACGATCTCGGCGGGCTGGTCACGCGCGACCCGCTCGCCGTCTACCGCGACCCGGCCGCGCGGGCGCGCCTGCGCTGGGTCGTGCTCGACGACACGCTCCCCGAGGTGCGCGAGAAGCTCGTCGACGCGCCGGTCGCCGCCTTCGAGCACGGCGGCTTCTGCGCGTACGTGTACGCGCTCGGTGAGCGCCCCTGACGCGGCCCGGCGCGCGCTAGCGCATCGGCGCCCGCGGCACCTCGAGCCCGAGCTCGCCGGGGTTGGTCGAGAAGCTCCCCGAGAGGCCGACGAACACCTGATCGCGCCGGAACGACGTCTCGCTCGTGGCGAGCTGCTGGTAGTAGACCCAGCGCGCGTCGGTGCCCGCGAGCACGCCGAGCCAGGGGTTGAGCGACCAGCGCACGAGGAAGCCGACGCCGGCGCCGCGCACGCGCAGGTCGGTGTCGCCCGCGGCGATGCTCGACTGGCTCGCCCCCGCGCTCGCGACGAACACCAGCCGGCGCAGCGTGCGCGGGATGGGGCCGCCGAGCTGCAGGTTGATCGAGTGCGACAGGCCGGGGCCGAGCGTCGGGCTCAGGACGGCCCAGCCGAGCGCGTAGCGCGCGAAGCCGTAGAGGTCGCCGTGCGAGTAGGTGGCCTCGGCGAGCACCACGGGCGTGACCGTCGTGCCGCCGCTCGGGTCGCCCGGCACGCTCGAGAGCTGCGCGCCGCCGCCGAGGGACGCGCCCCACGTCGCGTCGAACGTGTGCCCCCACGAGCCGGTCAGCTTCGTCTGCCACGTCCACGACGAGCTCGAACCGGTGGTCGGATCGAGGGCGAGCCGCGGCAGGTAGTTGAGGCGCACGTCGACGCCGGTCTCGACGCGATCGTCGAGGCTGAGCGCGCGCCCGACCCCGAGCGACGCCGACGGCGTGACGAGGTCGAGCCCGCGCGTGGCCGGCGTGGCCGACGCGTCGGCGAGCGTCTCGCGCGCCTCGACCCCCGCGCCGCCGATGAGGTGCGCGTCGACCGAGAGCTCGCGGCGGTAGACGAAGCTCGCGCCGCCGCTGGCGAGGGTGCGCTGCGAGCTGGTCGGGTCGGCGGCGCTGACGTTCTCGGTCTGGCGCGAGCCGTTCTGCGTGCCGACGCCGCCGCCCGTGACGACCGCGAAGGTCTCGCGCGGGCTGACCGACCACTTCGACACCCACGAGCCGAACGCTCCGCCGTCGTCGCCGCCGACCGAGCCACCGAGCGGCGTGTAGTGCTGCCCGCGCAGCGTGAGCAGCACCGAGTGCATGCTCGCGCGGCCGGGGCGCTCGACCTTGAGCTGCAGCTCGACCCCGGTGAAGGGCGAGCCGCGCCGCTCCGAGCCCGTCGCCGTCGCGACCTCGACGACGTTGTCGTTGTAGCCCTCGTAGGCGGACGTGCGCAGCGTCACGTCGGACTGGAGCAGGGGCAGCGGGAGCATGGCGCGGTCAGTCGGGGGTCGGCGCAGAGGGGTCGCGCAGGATGGCCGCCATGCGGCCGGCGAGCGCGCGGCGATCGTAGCGGGCCACGTCCACGGCGTGCGAGCGGCGATCGTACCGGCCGTCGCGGAACGCCGCCAGGTGGCGCGCGAGCACCGCGGCGATGGCCGCCTCGTCGCGCGGCGCGACGACGTCGCCGGCGTGGTGGCGCTCGGCCAGCCGCGTGAGCGCGCCCTCGGGGGCGAGCACGAGCACGCGCGTGCCGAGCGCGAGCAGCTCGAAGATCTTCGCGGGGTAGATGCGCTCGGCGCCCGCGACGGCGTCGAGCACGCACGCGTTGAGGTGGCTCGACGCGAGCGCCTCGACGACGCGCGCGTGGTCGACGTAGCCGAAGCGGCGCACGCCGAGCGACTCGCCGCCCGCGAGCACGCCCTCCTCGCTCGGCACGACGCGGCCGTAGAGCCGCACCTCGAGCAGCTTGGCGAGGTCGGGCTGCTCGCGCGCGAGCCTGCGGAGCGCGCCGACGAGCCCGCGCAAGGACGTGAGGCGGAACACCGTGCCCGCGTAGGTCAAGACGAGCTTGTCGGTGGGGGGCTCGGCGGCGGAGGCGGGCAGGTCGGCCGGGTCGTAGCCGTTGGGAACGACGTGCACGCGGCGTGGGTCGAGCGAGGAGAAGCGCGCGAGCAGCGCCTCGCGGAACTCGGCGGTGGCGGTCGTCACGCCCGCGACGCTCGCGAGCACGCGCCCCTCGAGCGCGGCGGCGAGCCGCTCGACGCGCGCGGTGGCGCTCTGCTCGTGGCCCGCCCGCAGCGTCGTCGTCCACTCGTCGCGGTAGTCGATGACGACGCGCGCGCGGGTGAGCCTCGCGAGCCAGGGCGCGAGCGCGAACTGCGAGAAGGGGGGCGCGCTGACGAGCACCGCGTCGACGCCGCGCGCGAGGGCGAGCGCGCGCGGCGCGGCGGCGGGGAGCCACAGCACCTGCGGGTCGGGGAAGAGCAGCGTGGAGGCGGCGCTGCGAACGGCCCCGCGCAGGGTGCGGCTGCCGGGCGCGCCGCCGGCCGCCGCCTGCTTGACGGCGTAGCCGGGCTCGAGCGTCGGGACGCGCACGACGCGCACGCTCGCGGGCACGTCGGAGAGGAGCGTCTCGTCGCGCAGCGGCGTCGAGGGGTTGCTCGCGGTCAGCACCACGGGCTCGACGCCGTGCTCGGGCAGGTAGCGCACGAGCTTGGCCATCCGCTGCACGCCGGCGCCGCCGACGGGGGGAAACTGGTAGGTGACGACGAGGACGCGCAAACCGAGGCTCGACGGTCTGGCGGGGCCGTGTGCGGCCGCCGCGAAGCGAGATGCGCCGCGGCGCGCGGTGGTGGTTGGCCCCGCCCGGGCCGGTAGCCTACGATGCTCCGTCGTGTACGGCGAGCGGGGAGGACGATGCATGGTGACGGTGGTCATTCCTTGTCTCGACGAGGAGGCGACCATCGCCGCGTGCCTGCGCTCGGTGCAGGCGCAGACCTACCCGCGCGATCGGCTCGAGGTGCTCATCGCCGACGGCGGGAGCCGCGACGGCACGCGCGAGGCCATCGCCGCGGTGGCCGCCGAGGTCCCGGCGCTGGCCGTGCAGATCATCGACAACCCCGAGCGATTGCAGGCCCCCGGGTGCAACCGCGCGATCGCGCGCGCGCGCGGCGACGTCATCGTGCGCATGGACGCCCACGCGCACTACGCCGCCGACTACGTCGAGCGCTGCGTCGAGGCGCTCGAGCAGACGGGCGCCGACAACGTGGGCGGCGCGCAGCGCGCCGCGCACCGCACCTTCTTCCAGCGCACGCTCGCCGCCGCGCTCGAGAGCCCGCTGGCCGTCGGCGGCGCGGCCTACCGCCACACCGACCGCGAGGGCTGGGTCGACACCGTGTGGCTCGGCGCCTTCCGGCGGAGCGTGTTCGAGACCGTGGGGCTGTTCGACCCGCGCGCGGCCACCAACGAGGACGCCGAGCTCAACCTGCGCATCGCGCACGCGGGGGGGCGCGTGTGGCTCTCGCCGCGCATCGTCGCGTACTACTACCCGCGCGACTCGATCGGCGCGCTCGCGCGGCAGTACCTGCGCTACGGCGTGGGGCGCGCGCGCACGACGCTCAAGCACCGTCGCCTGCAGACGCTGCGGCCGCTCGCGCCCGCGCTGCTCGTCGCCGCCTACGCGGGGCTCGCGGCGGCGACGCCGTTCGCCCCTCCGGTGGCCGCCGGGCTCGCCGCCCTCGCGTGCGCGCACCTCGGCGGCTGCGTGGTCGAGGCCGCGCGCGTCGGGGCGCGCCACGAGCTCGTGATGGTCCCGCTGCTCGCGGCGATCTTCCCCGTCATCCACCTGGCGCACGGCACCGGCTTCGCGCTGGGGCTGGTGCGCTACGCCGTCTCGCCCGACTGGGACGTGGAGCCCGAGCGGCTCGCGCCGCGGGTCGAGGCCGCGTAGAGCGCCTCGTACGCGTCGACCACGCGCGCGAGCGAGAAGCGCGCGGCTGCGTCGTCGCGCGCGGCACGGCCGAGCCGCTCGCGTCGCGCCGGGTCGGCGATGAGCGCACCGAGAGCGCGCCCGAGCGCCGCCTCGTCGCCCGCGGGCACGAGCAGACCCGTGATGCCCTCGCGCAGCACCGAGGGGAGGCCGCCGACGGCGGTCGCGACGACGGGCAGCCCCGCCGCCATCGCCTCGGGCACGGCGAGCGGAAGCCCCTCGGTCGTCGACGAGAGCGCGAAGAGGTCGAACGCCGACAGCAGCGCGGGCACGTCGTGGCGCGCGCCGGTGAGGTGGACGAAGGGGCGCTGGGCGGGCGCGATCGCGCGCTCGATCGCCGCGCGCTCGGGCCCGTCGCCGACGATGGCGAGGTGCACCGAGGGGCCGAGCAGCGGGGCCATCGCGGCGACGAGGCCGACGTGGTTCTTCTCGGGGGCGAGGCGCGCGACGGTGCCGACCAGGCAGGCGTCGCCGACGCCGAGCTCGGCGCGCACCCGCGCGCGCGCCGCCGGGTCGCGGGCGAACGCGCCCACG
>CAITLX010000624.1 GCA_903893335.1 uncultured delta proteobacterium
CGCGAGCAGCGCCGAGACGTTGCCCTTGTGGCGTCGCGCGGCGAGCGCCTTCAGGTTGGCGAGCGTCGTCGCGTCGAGCGAGAAGCTCGTCGTCTTCGTGCGGCCCGGTCGCATACTGGCAGTGTAGCACAGCGTGACGCGCCGCGTGCGCCGCCGAGCGTCAGGCGGACCGTCGCGCCAGCAGGCAGCGGAACCAGGCCGACGCGCGGTAGCTGCCGTCGGGCTGGCGGAACGGAGCGATGGCCTTCGCGTAGGCCTCGGTCACGACCTGCTCGTCGATCTGCTCCATCGCCCGGACGGCGTTGCCGGTAGACGTCAGGCCGCGCAACGCCGCGGCTTCGTCGGCGTAGATCCAGGGGCTGTCGACGTCGAAGACCTCGAGGGGCTCGAGCCCGGCGTCCGTCGCGAACTGGCGCAGCACCGTCTCGTCGGACAGCGCGAACGGGCCGGGCGCTCCCGGCAGCGGCGGGGGCAACAGCGACTTGAGCGCCGTCAACAAGGCGACCACTTCCATGCCCGCGGGGTCTCCGAAGGTCATCACCACGACCAAGCCGCCGCGCTTGGCGACGCGTCCGACCTCGCGCAGCGCCGCGACCGGGTTGCCCGCGTACTGCAACGAATTGAAGCCCGTCACGACGTCGAAGGCTTCGTCCGCGAAGGGAAGCTCCTCCAGGTCGCCCTGGCGAAAGTCGCCCGTCGGCACGCGCGACCGCGCGATCGACAGCATCGCCTCGGCCGCGTCCACCCCGGACACCTCGGCCCCGCGCGCCGCCGCCATCGCAGCCGCCATTCCCGAGCCGCAGCCGGCGTCGAGGTATCGCGTCCCGCGCCCGACGCCCGTGCGCTCGAGCACGGCCTCGAACACGGGTCGAACCGTCCCCTCCTGAAAGTCGGCCCAGTCCCTCGCGCGCGCGCCCCAGAGGCGATCGTGCGCCTCCGACGTCCTCGGCTTCAGCTCATGGCTCATCTGCGACCCTCCCCGTCTCGAGTGCGGTCGTAGCAGGGCGTGCGCCCTCCCGAAACGCCCAGGCCCCCCTCCGAACGACCGCCCCGTCGTGCAGGGCGACCGGGGGCCGCGGAGCGCGCGCCGGCCATTGCTCGACCGGTTGAACCGGTCGCCGAGGCGGTCTGCGAGAGGCGCATGCTACGCTGAGGGCGTCATGGCGCGGCCCGACCTCGCCCCGCTGGCCGTCGAGCCGACGAACGACGCCGCCCCTCCGGCGGCGGTCGCGGGCGGGGCGTACCTCGACGGCTGGCGAGCCCGACGACTGCACGAACAGGCGGTCGATGCCGCGTGGCGACACGATCGACGCGCCGAGGCCGAGCGCGCCGCAGAGGCCCTCGCGCTCCTGCCCGGCGTGCGCCGGGTCGTGCTCTTCGGCAGCCTCGCCCGCGACGAGGCCACGCGCGCGAGCGACGTCGACCTGTGCGTCGAAGGGCTCGGCGAGGAGCAGTGGCTCGACGCCATCGCAGCGGCGCGCCGCTGCATCGCCCACGCCGAGGTCGATCTGGTGCGAGCCGAGGCCGCGAGCCCCTCGTTGCTCGCGCGCATCGCCGCCGAAGGGCTGGTGCTCCGTGGCCGGTGAGCGTCAGGCGGACCAGCTCCGCCTCCTCGTGGCCGAGCTGGACGACGAGCTGGCACGGGTCGCGCGCCTCATGGGCGAGCTCGACCACGCGCGCCACGCGCTCGAGCGACCCGAGATCGACACGCTCGTCGTGTATGGCGCCGCGGCGCTGCTCGAGTCGTTCTACACGGGCATGGAGAAGGCGCTCCGGCGCATCGCCACGTCGCTCGGCGGGATGCCCCAGGGCGAGGGGTGGCACCGTGACCTCCTCGCCTCCATGACGCTCGCCCTCGACGGGATCCGTCCGGCGGTCCTCACGGCTGCGACCGCGGCTGCGATCGACCCCTACCTCGCCTTCCGCCACCGGTTCCGCGACCTGTACGTGTTCGACCTCGAGCGTGCGCCGATGCTGACGCTGCTCTCGCGGGCCACCGCCGCTCAGCAAGCCTTCGACGCCGACGTCCGCGCGTTCGTCGCAGAGCTTCGCCGCTGGGTCGCCGCCCTCGACGCGCAGAGCGAGTGAACGCGGCGCGCCACCCCGCCGGCGTCGATCAGGCCAGCGGCGGGAGGCGGCCCATCGGCGCGAGGGCCTCGGGCGTGAACCGAAGCTCCTTCGACGTCAGGTCGCGCGCAGGCGACGGAGCGCGTCGTCGGCGCCGATGGTCTCGCCGCGCCCGGCCTGCGCG
>CAITLX010000625.1 GCA_903893335.1 uncultured delta proteobacterium
CCGCCGAGCGCCAGCGAGATCGCGGGCGCCGCCGGCGCGCGCTCAGCGACACGCCGGCGCAGCGCCCCTGCCACCACGAGCGCGCGCGTCACCGCAACGACGACGAGAGCCCGCGCCGCCCCGGTGAGCGCAGCTCCGGCAACGCGCGGCGCCAGGCTGCGCGCGAGGATCGTTCGAGAGGCCTGCGCGACGCCCGTGGCCCAGAGCCCGAGCGCGAGCCCGCCCACCGGCGCCAGAGCCGCGACGAGCCGGCGCCGCGCGTCCGTCACGCCGAGCAGGCGCAGCCACGCCCGCGGCGACCTCGCCTCGCCGGGGGTGAGCACGAGATCGCCGGCTGTGACCGCGGCGCCAACGACGAGCGCGAGCGGCGCGACGAGGCCCACGTCGGCGAGCAGGAGCGCCACGAACGACGGCGCGTGGGTGCCGTCGGCGGCGTGCTGCGCGACGCGCGCGTCGACCGCGGCCACCGCGAGCCCCGCGAGCGAGGCGGCGCCGAGCGTTCGCGCGAGGCGGCCGGAGAGGCGAGCGGCGGACGACGCGAACGAGGGGTGCGGCACGGGCCGCTCTCCCCTAACCCGGCCCGGCGCGTTTCGCCAGCGGGTGCGCCGCGTCGTAGGTGCGCTCGAGCTGCGTGAGCGAGACGTGCGTGTAGCGCTGCGTGGTGCCGAGGCTCGCGTGCCCGAGGATCTCCTGGATCGTGCGCAGGTCGGCGCCGGCCTCGAGCAGGTGCGTCGCGCACGCGTGGCGCAGCGCGTGCGGGTGCAGGTCGGCTCGCCCCGCGCCGAGCGCGCCGTACCGGTGCACGAGGGTCTGCACGCGGCGCACGCCGATGCGCGCGCCCTGCTTGTTGCGGAAGAGGGCCTGCGGGTCCGCCCCCTTCGCGGTCGCGGGGAGCGCGCTGCGCGCCGCGAGCCAGGCCTCGATCGCCTCGCGCGCCTTCGAGCCCATCGGTACGACGCGCTCCTTGCTCCCCTTGCCGAGCACGCGCAGCGTGGACGCTCCGAAATCGATGTCGCCGAGGTCGAGGCCGACCAGCTCCGACACGCGCAGCCCGCTGCCGTAGAGCACCTCGAGCATCGCGCGGTCGCGCAGCCCCTCGGCGAGGCTGCCCGGCGAGGTCACGATCTCGGCGGCCACCTCGGGGCGCACGAGCGTGGGCAGCGGGCGCACCACCTTCGGCCGCGAGAGCGTCGCGGCGGGGTTCTTCTCGATCTCGCCGTGGCGCTCGAGCCACCGCATCCAGGCCCGCACGGCGGCGATCTTGCGCGCCACCGAGGCGGCCACCACCGTCCGCGCCAGCGTGCCCACCCAGCGACGCAGCAGGTACACGTCGAGATCGCGGGGCGACTCGACCTCGAGCTGCGCGTCGCGGACGAAGGCCACGAGCTGCGCCAGATCGCTCGCATAGGCGGCCACGGTGTTCGGCGACGCGCGCCGCTCGGTCGCGAGGTGCTCGCGGAACCGGTCGATCGAGGCCTCGAGCGGATCCACGCTCCCGTCGTAGCCGAGCCGCGCCTCGCGGAGCAATTTCACGGCGCTTCGGGCGCGCCGAGGCTCAGACCCGCGCGAGCGCGCCGAGCCAGAGCGCGAACCCGGCCGCGGCCACGACCAGGGCCGGCCACGCGAGGCGCGCGCGCAGGGCCCCGCTTGCGTCGAAGCCTCGGCGCACGAACGCGAAGACACCGGCGACGCAGAGCAGGAGGCCCGCAGCGGCGTAGCCAGCGCGCGGGCCCGACGAGGCGGTCTCGTCGGCGAGCAGCGACGCGTAGAGCCGCTCGAGGTCCGCGGGCGAGCGGTCTCGCAGCGCCGTCGGAGGCGCCGCCGACGACGACAGGCGTGCCAGCGCCGCGTCTGCGCTCGCCCGCTCGGAGGCCGCCGGGTCGAGCCCCCAGCGCGTCGCGATCGCGGCCGACCTCGCCGCGCGCCAGGCGAACAGGGCCGTGTCGCGATCGCCGTGCGCCTCGGCGTCGGCCGCGACCGAGCGGAGTCGGTCGTACGCGCGCGCGACGTGCGCCGCGCCGGGCAGGTACGACCGAGCCGCGCGCCGCGCCTCGACGACGGCGCCCGTGACGTCTCCCCGTCGCAAGGCGTCGTCGCTCGCGACGAGCGAGGCTCGCCCCGTCGCCGTGACGCGCGCGGCGGCCGCGGCGAGCGCCACGAGCACGACGGCGGCGACGACCGGCGCGCCGTCGAGCCGCGGGAGCTTCACAGGAAGTCTCGGCGACGGAAGATCCACGTGGCGAGCACGAGCAGCGCCGTGCACCACGCGAGCGACTGCGCCGAGGCCAGGCCGATGTGCGCCCACAGCGACGCGTCGGGCGTCTCGCCGGTGAGCAGCGGACGCGGCGGCACGTACACTTGCAGGTTCGGCACGACGCGCGCGAGCGCCTCGCCCATGCTCTTGATCGCCGTGCCGAAGAAGCGCGCCGGCAGGTGCGCGAGCGTGTCGGCGTCGCGCCCGACGAAGAAGAGTCCGAGGGTGAAGACGGCGGTGAGAAACGGCGACGAGAACGAGGAGAACACCATCGTGATCGAGGTGATGATGCCGACCTCGAGCAGCGCGAGGATGCTCGAGCCGACGACGACGCGGCGCTCGTCCGGCGCGCCCGACGCGAGGAAGAACGCGACCACGAGCGCGACGGCGGTGCCCGGGATGAGCGCCCAGGTGCGCCAGCGCGGCACGCGCCACATCGCGATCCCGACGCAGGCGACGATGCCGAGCGCCGAGGGGACGACGACCGAGAGGCTGCGACCCCCGTGGCGCGCGAGGATGAAGAGCACCGCCGAGGCGTCGAGCGCGATGAACACGCCGAGGGTGAGCAGGATGCCGAGGAACTTGCCGACGACGTACTCCTCGCGGGCGATGGGGCGCGCGAGGATGGGGAAGATCGTCTTCATCTCCAGCTCGCGGTAGAGCGAGGTGGCGCCGATGACGATCGCCACGACGATGGCGTAGAGCGAGATCGACGCGGCGCCGAGGTCGGACACGACGCGCGGAGCGTTCTTCAGGGCGAACTCGCCGACGACGATGGAGTAGAGCGCGGTCGCGAGCGCGAGCCCCGCGAGGCCGAGCAGGATGCGCGCGCGCACCGCTTCGCGGTACATGTTGAGCGCGATGACGCCGATTCGTCCGAGCATGGCGGCCCGACGATAGCATCGCCGACGCCTCCGGCGAACCGCGCTTCAGCCGTCGTCGGGCGCGGCGGTGGCCGCCGCGACGCGCCCCTCGGCCTCGACCCAGCGCCGCACGTGGTCGGGCACCGAGAGCGCGAGGTCGCGCACCTTGTCCTCGAAGAGCCAGCGGACGATGCCCGGACCGAGGTCGAGCATGACGTCGACCTCGAGCAGCGTGCCCGAGCCCGAGGCCTCGACCCGGAACGCGCCGCGCGCGTCGGAGATGTCGTGCTCGAGCGCCGGGTCGAGCTGGAACCGGTAGACGACCCGCTCGTCGCCCAACGCCTCGCGGTGCACGCGCGCCGCGTAGCGCGCGTGGGCCACCGCCGTGCCCTGCTCGACGGTCACGACCGAGTCGCCGTCGCGCGTGATGCCCACCAGGCGGACCTGGCGCGCCTTGGGGAGGAAGCCGACGTACGATCCGACGTCGTCGAGCGTCGCGACGACGCGCTCGGGCGGGGCATCGACCCAGACCCAGCTCGTTCCGCCGACGTAGCGATGGCCACCCTCGACCAGGGCGGCCGTCCGCACGAGCAGCGCGCCGTCGTGCAGCCGCGCAAGCTCGGCGTCGGAGAGGTCGGCCGCCCCCGCCCCTGCCGGCCCCGCGACGAGCCCGACCGCCGCGACGGCCGGGGCCGCCACACGCCGCGCTGCACGCTTGAGCCTGCGCATCGGCTCAACCTAACCCTCGCGGGCCCGGTGGCAAGTTCGTGGACGCCCCCGGTCACGGATCGACGACGCGCACGTCGAGGCTCCACGCCCCCGAACGCCCGGCGTAGCCGTCGATCTGGACCCAGTACGTCCCGGGAGCGAGCACCCGGTCGAGGAAGCTCGCCCCCTCGCCGAAGCCGAGCGAGCAGGCGCCGGCGACCGGCGTGCCGGGGCAGGTGTCGCCCAGACGAAGCTCGAGCAGCGTCACGTACGACGAGCCGCTCATGTCGAAGAGCACGCGCGCGGTGTGGTCGAGCACCAGCGAGAGCATCTGGTCGGGCGCGCCGAGGGGCGCGCCTCCGCCGACGTCGCAGGCGCCGGGCCAGTCGGCGAGGGCTCGGCCGGTGTCCCCCTGGTAGAGCCCTCCGGAGGGGCCGATGGCGAGCGCGTCGGCGCAGCCGTCGGCGAACGCGACCAGCGCGGGCACCTCCGCCGGACGAACCCACGCCGTCAGCGTGGCGTCGTTGCCGCGGGAGCTCTCGACGACCACGCGGTAGGCGCCCGCCGGCACGCCCCGCCGCGACGCCCGCACCGGCGACAGGCCGCCCGCGCCACACACGAGCCGATCGACCGGCCCGCGGCACGCCGGCAACGAGAGCTCCACGGCGCCTTGATCGCCCGACGCGATCCGCTCGACGAGCAGCACGTCGCTCGGCTCGGCGAGGTCGAGCGCGTACGCCGCGTCGACCGCGCCGGTGAGGCAGGCGAGGTTCACGTCGTCGGTGTGCGTCGAGAGCGCGACCGGCGTCTCGACCCCAGGCGCGAGCGCCGGCGCTCCCGCGCACGACTCGTCGGCGGCGGCGACCGTCGGAGGCGAGGTCACGACGAGCAGCTCGACGTGCGTCGGAGCCGTGGCCGCGACCGACACCGCGTAGCGCCCGGCAGGCAGCGCGCGAGCGAACAGCTCGACCGCCGCGTCCACGCCGCACGCGATCTCGTCGGACGCGAGCGCGCAGCCCGCGTCGCGCAGCGAGACCGAGGGCCAGCCGACTCCGTCGGTCGAGGTCGCGTAGACGCGGACGTCGGCGACCGCCGCGAGGTCGAACGACCAGACGAGCTCGCCGGTGCTCGCCGAGCACGCGGTGGCCAGATCGCGCGCCGCGTCCACGATCTCGGCGTCGACGGCCGTTCCAGGCACGAGCGGCGCCGCGGTGCCGCACGTCTCGTTCGTGGGCGGCGCGCTCGGCGCCTCGTAGGCGACGCGCAGCGTGACGTTGCCCGCCCCCTCGGTGAGGACGCGCAGCGTGTGCGTCCCGGGCGAGAGCGAGCGCGCGCGCACGCGCGCGACGTTGGTGCCGGCGGGGCCGGGCTGGCTCGCGTCGCAGGCGCGCTCGGACGATGGGTCGGCGCACGCGTCGAGCACCGCCAGCGTCACGCGCCCCGCGCCGAACTCGGCGACGACGTCGACATCGACCGCCTCGACGCCGGCGACGACGATCGACGCGACGACGTCCCTGGCCTGGGCGGTGCTCGAGACGCAGCTCGCGCTGCCATCGAGGCGCGCGCCTGCGGTGGACATCACGTACGAGCCGCTCCCCGAGATGACCAGGGGGTCGCCGCACCCGTCGTGCGCGGGAGGCGAACAGGGCGTCTCGTCGATCGCCGCGTCGCAGTCGTCGTCGCGGCCGTTGCCGCAGATCTCGGCGTGCAGGCTCGAGGCGGTCGGGTCGAGGTCGTCGCAGTCGTGGCCACCCGCGCAGTGTGCGTCGGGGTCGCCGTCGCCGTCGGCGTCGCGCGGCAGATGCGTGCAGCCGTGCGTCGCCTCGTCGCACGCGTCGACGGTGCAGGTGTCCCCGTCGGTGCAGGCGACCGGGACGCCGGGGCGGCACCCGAGCCCGGGCACGCAGCGCTCCTCGCCGTCGCAGAACCGAGCGTTGGCGCACGCTGCGTGGTCGGGCACGTTGCGGCAACGGGCCACGGCCGCATCGCACGCGTCGAGGGTGCACGCGACCCCGTCGTCGCACTGCGCGTCGTCCAGGCATGGGGCGCCGCCGGAGGCCTCGGGGCCCGCGTCTTCGGCCGCGTCGCCGACGGCGCGCTCCGCGCTCGCATCGACCGATGGCGCCCCGCCGTCGCTCAGCAGGAAGGGGCTCGCGGCGTCGTGCCCGGAGCAACCGAGGGTCGCCGCGGCGACCGCGACCGCGCAGGCGAGCCTCGTCATGCGCGGCCAGCGTAGCAGCGACGCTCACGCTCTGGCACACTCGCGCCCATGACGACCTGCGCGACGAAGGGTGGGGTCGAGTGACGACCGACCGTCTCACACGGCAAGAGCTCACCTGGCTGCTGACCCAGGAGGCGCGGTCGGCCGCGGACAAGCTGCGCAAGGGCGTGCAGGTCCTCGCCTCGCCGGCCCCCGCGGGCGGCGCGCCTCCCCTCGTCGCGCCCGCGCTCGACGCGCTCGACGACGCGATGCAGATGCTCGCGAAGCTGCAGAAGTCGCCGACGCAGGGGCGAGGTCGCCGCGGGCGCATCGACGTCGCCGCGCTGCTCTGGGAGGTCGCGCCCCACACGCGCGTCACCATCGAGCCCGGCAGCGGCACCGAGGTGTTCGGCGACGAGGGGGAGCTGCGCCGCATCCTCCAGGTGCTGCTCGCGGCTGCGGGCCCCTCGGGCCTCGGCGTCGAGGCCGGCGCGCCCGACGTCGAGATCCGCCGCGACGGCGACGACGTGCGCATCTCCGTCACGCTCGGCCCCGACTCGTCGGGCACCCCATCGACCGAGCGCTCGTGGCTCGCGCGCATGGCCACGCGCTACGGCGGACGGCTCGAGCTCGAGGGAGCGACCGAGTCGCTCGTGCTGCCCGCCGACGGCGCGGCCAACCGCCTCGAGGTCGAGCAGCTGCGCCGCGAGCTCGAGGCCGCGCAGCGACAAGGCGAGGCCTACGCGCGCGAGCTCGCCGCTGCCTTCGCGCAGTCCGAGGCCCCCGGCGCCGTCGCCGCGAGCAAGGCGCCCAGCGGCGCCCCCGCCTCGGAGGCGAGCGAGGCGCTCGCGCTGCTCGCCGCCACCAGCGGTGCCATCGCCGTCCAGCTCCGCACGCTGCTGGCCGCGATCGGGCGCGACGTGACGCCGCTGCGGGGGCGCTCGGGCGACGTCGGCGCCATCGCCGACACCATCGCCGGGAGGCTCGCGCACGGCTCCGCGCTGGTCGGCGAGCTCGCCCGGCTGGGGGCGTGCCGCGCCGACGAGCCGGCGCAGCGCGCCGACTGGGTCGAGCTCGTCCGGCAGACGGTCGTCGAGGTCGAGGGGCTCGCGCGCGGGCGCGGCGTCTCGCTCGCCCTCTCCACCCCCGCGTCGGTCGATGCCCTCGCGCCGCCCGCGCTCGCGGCGATGCTCGTGCGCGCGCTGCTCGACCACGCCATCACCGCGACACCGCGGGACGCCTCGGTGCGCGTCTCACTCGAGCGCGGCTCGGCGGGCGCGCTCACGCTCACGGTCGACGACGGCGGCACGACGGTGCCCGCCAGCGCGCACGGCACGCTCGTCACGCACGACGTCGAGCCGACCTCGGTCGGCCGCCCCGGCGGCATCGGGCTCATCACGGCCGGCGCCATCGCTCGGCACCTGGGCGCGTCGCTCGAGCTGGGAGACGCCGCCGGCGGCGGCGTTCGCGTGACGGTCACGTTCGCCTGAGCGGGCCCGCGCGCGCCGCGCTGACCGCCGGTTGGCCACCGAGGGGTGCCGTCTGGTAACGTGCGCGCGTTCACATGAAAGTACTCGTCGTGGAAGATCAGGACTCGATCCGGCACATGATCGAGGCGCTCGTGGCCGCCCGCGGCTACCAGGTGGTCGCCGTTCCGACGGGCGCCAAGGCGCTCGACGTCGCGTCCACCGACCCGCCGCACCTGGTGCTGCTCGACCTCAACCTGCCCGGCCAGTACGACGGCTACGAGGTGTGCCGTCGGCTGCGCGCGCAGCCGAGCACGGCCACCGTTCCGATCGTCATCATCAGCGCGCAGGACGACGAAGCGTCGCGCGCAGAGGCCGCGCTCGCTGGCGCCACGGCGTTCTACTCCAAGCCCTTCAGCCCGCTCGCGCTGCTGCGCGAGATCGAGTCGCTCAAGGCGCGCTCGGTAGCACCCGCCTGACCTGCGCGCGCGCTCGCCAGGCGCTGCGCCCGTTCAGAGCGCCTGCACGAAGCGCTCGCTCGATTTAGAGCGCCTGCACGAAGCGCTGCGCGCGAGCCTCGGCCACGGCCATCAGCGCGCTCGCCTCGTCGGCGGGGATGCGCAGCTTCGTCGCGAGCTCGCCGACGAGCCGCTTCTCGACGTCGGTCTGCTCGCCGTCGATGAACGTGAGCAGCACCGCGTGCTGCAGCAGCGCGCGGCGGTCGGTGGCGGACAGGTCGGAGAGCGGGATGTCGTCGAGCGAGCGCGGCGTCTTCGCGTAGGCGCGAAGCTCGTCGGCCTCCTCGGGCGTCGCGCCGAACGCGAG
>CAITLX010000626.1 GCA_903893335.1 uncultured delta proteobacterium
CGGCGGGCGCGACGCGCTGGTCACGCTTGCGCGAGCCGCCGATCTGCCGTTGGCCTCGGTGTCCGCGTGGGTCAGCGGCTGCGCGATTCGCCCCGCCAGCCGCACGAAGCTTGTCGCCGTCTTGAATCGGCGGGAGCGCCAGCGCTCCGGCATGTCGAGGCGGGCATGAGCGCGCCGCGCCGGGTCGCATTCTACGCTCGCGTCTCGACCGACGGCCAGACCGTCGTGCCGCAGTTGGACGCGCTTCGCGCCGTCGCGGCGGCGCGGGGCTGGCAGGTCGTCGAGGAGTACATCGACCACGGCGTCAGCGGCGCGAGGGACCGGCGCCTCGGGCTCGACAAACTGGTCGCAGACGCCCACCGAGCGAGGTTCTCGGTCGTCGCGATCTGGAAGCTGGACCGGCTCGCTCGGTCGCTCCGACACCTAATCCTCCTGGCCGACGAGCTACGCGCGCTCGGCATCGACCTCGTCAGCACCGAGGACGCGATCGACACGACGACGCCCGCGGGACGCTTCACGTTCCACGTGCTTGGGGCGGTGGCTGAACTCGAACGCGAACTTGGTCGTGAGAGGACCCGCAGCGGGCTCGCAGCCGCGAAGCGCCGTGGGGCGAAGCTCGGTCGCCCCCGCATGCTCGCAGGGATCGACGCCGTGCGGTTGGCTGAGCGACGCGCCAGCGGAGTGTCGGTCCGCCAGATCGCTCGCGAGTCGGGCGTCGATCCCGCAACCGTGCGCAGGGCGCTCGCGAGGCATGAGGCAAAAACGCCCACGGACGGCGGCTCGGAAACCTCGACGCAGGAGGTGTTGCCGTGAGGGCGCACTACCATGGGCGAAACCGGTCAATTTCGCACCACCCCGGCTTCACCGCTGCGCTGGCGAAGGCCGTCGCCCCGTTGCACGTGGAGTTCAGCGCGCCAGGGGGCAAGCCGTGACCGCGCGCTCCACCGGTCCCCGGTTGGTTGTGACGCTGACCGAGGGAGAACTGAGCGCGATCGTGCGTGGCGCCATCGAGGACGCTCTCGCTGAGGTGCAGCCTGCCCGCTCACCCGCGCTCGTGGATCGCGCCGGGCTCGCGAGAGCGCTGCACGCGAGCGTGACGACGGTGGGGAGGCTGGCCAGGCGCGGCATGCCCGCGGTTCTTGTTGGCGATGTCCCGCGGTACGAGGTCGCCGAGGTGATCGCGTGGTTGAGGTCCCGCCGACGCGAGGCGCCGAAGGCGCTGCTGCGATCAGCGGCCGATCAGCAGGGCGAGGCGGCCGAGGGGCGCCGGGTTGACGGGAGGTAATGACAATGGCAGTACACAAGCGATGCGCAAGCGTGACCAAGTCCTGCAAGTTCGATGTTCAACTGAGGAGATCGCAATGCTGAGAGAACTTGCTGAGAGGTCGGGCCTTTCCGTCTCGGACGTGACCCGACAGTTGATCCGTAGGGCGCACGCCGAGCACGATCCGCCGCGCAAGCCGCGACCGAAGGGAGCGGTGTAGCGATGGGCCGACCTCGAAGCGGCACGCTCGCGTTGCGCAAGTTGGGCTGGCACGCACGCGTCACGATAGAGCGGGACGGCGAGACCGTCCGCGAGTGGGTGGCGCTCGGCACCACCAGCAAGGCGGTGGCCCGCCGCAAGCTCGCGAAACTCGTCCACGGCGACGCGCCCGAGCCGGATCGCCGCGCCGTTGAAACGCTCGGCGTGTACGCGCAAACGTGGCTCGAAACGCGCGCAGCGCTCGGGTTGGCATCGGCGCCGAACGAGCGCCGGTACTGGGACTTCTACTGGGAGCCCGCGCTGGGCTCGATGCTGCTGCGCGAGGTTCGCCCGTCGCACGTTCGCGGAGTCATCGAGGATGCCGCGGTCGGCGAACTCGCTACGAGGCGCGGCATGCGCTTCTCGCATCAGACGGTCGTTCATCTGCGCGGGATGCTGTTCCGGCTCTTCGAAAGCGCGCGCGCCGAAGAACTCGTGCAGGCCAACCCCGTCGAGTTGGTGAAGGTGCCTGCGATGCGCGCGGTGGAGCGGGTGCGCGTGATTCCGACCGACGCGGAGATCGGGTGCCTGATGGGTGCGCCCGATGCCGATCTCGAAATCCAGACGCTCGTGCTGCTCGCGCGCACGGTTGGCGGCATGCGGGCGAGTGATCTCAACGCTCTCGACTGGTGCGTCATCGACGTGCCCCACTTCACCGAGATCGTAGTCCCTCGCAGGAAGACGAAGAGCCCTCAGGCGATGACCATCCCCGAAACGGTTCGGCCGTTCTTTCGGGCATGGTGGGAAGCGCACGGTTCGCCCACGAGCGGCCCGGTGTTCCCCGTGCGGCGCGGACCGCGGGCGGGCGAGGCGAAGAAGCAGGGCAACATGTCCTACGCCGACCGCTTGCGGCGGGAGTTCCTGCGTGCCGGAGTTCGGCGGCACGACTGCACGCGCGCGGCCGACGCCGCACCGATCAAGGCCGACGAGGCGTGCTGTGCGAGCATGGCGAACGACCCGCTCTACTTCGCGACGACGCACTCCTTGCCGATCGACTTCCACTCCACGCGCCGCGCGTACTGCTCGGCGCTCGCCCGCGCGAACGTGCCCGCGCAGGTTGCCCTTCGGCTCGCCGCGCACTCGGACCTGAAGGTCCACGATCGCTACCTCGACGCGAGTGTGGCGCGCGAGGCACCGGCCGCTGCGATCCCGGCTCTTCCGGCGGTGAACCGCCGCGCGTATCGTCCGCACGGCGGCCGAAACTCCGCGGGGGCGGCCCCCCGCGGCGCAAAATCCTCTGCAATTCCGGAGCGGGACACGAGGCTCGAACTCGCGACCCCGAGCTTGGGAAGCTCGTGCTCTACCAACTGAGCTAGTCCCGCAACGAGGCCGGGTTCTACAGCGGGTCGGGCCTCGGTGCAACGCGTCCGACGCTCGATGGCCCGCTCACCGCGCGCAGCGGAAGCCGAGGCTGTCGTAGCGGTCGGTCGGGTCGTTGCCCTCCCGGTGGGCCGAGCGCAGCGTCGCCGGGTCGCCGTCGTCCCAGCTTCCGCCGCGGAAGCCGTGCGGGTGCGGGTGGTGGTCGCTGTCGGTCCACTCCCAGACGTTGCCCGCCATGTCGAGCGCGCCAAAGGGACTCACCCCCGAGGGGAACGAGCCCACCGGGCAGGTGCCCTGCTGCCCGGCGCGCCGCGCCCAGCACGCCCGCTCCGCCACGCCCGCGTCGCCCCAGGGGTAGTGCCTCGGGTCGCTGCCGCGCGCCGCGTACTCC
>CAITLX010000627.1 GCA_903893335.1 uncultured delta proteobacterium
ACGTTGAGGCGGAAGAAGAGGTCCTCGCGGAAGCGGCCGAAGCCGGCCTCCTTGGCCAGGTCCTTGTTGGTCGCCGCGAGCACGCGGACGTCGACGTGGATGACGTGCTCCGAGCCCACCCGGCAGATCTCGCCGTTCTGCAGCGCGCGAAGCACCTTGGCCTGCGCCGACAGGTCCATGTCGCCGATCTCGTCGAGGAACAGCGTGCCGCCGTGCGCCTGCTCGAAGAACCCTCGCTTGCGCCCGGCCGCGCCGGTGAACGCGCCCTTCTCGTGGCCGAACAGCTCGCTCTCGATGAGCTCGTGGGGGATCGCCGCGCAGTTGACCTTGATGAAGGGGCCGTCCTTGCGCGGGCTCAGGCGGTGGATGGCGCGGCTGATGAGCTCCTTGCCCGTGCCGCTCTCGCCGGTGATGAGCACGCTCGCCTTGGTCGGCGCGACCTTGTCGATCTCGGTGAACAGCCGCGCGAGCGGCGGGCTCTGCCCGAGCATCTCGTAGCGGGCCTCGAGCTCCTGGCGCAGCCCCGCCATCTGCACGCGCATGCGCGCGGTGCGGATGGCGTTCTCGACGCTGACCAGCACGCGCTCGCGGTTGAGCGGCTTCTCGAAGAAGTCGGCCGCGCCGAGCTTGATCGCCTGCACCGCGTCGTGGACGGTCGCGTGGCCGCTGATGACGATGACGGGCACCTCGCGCGTCGCGTCGTCCTTGCGCAGGCGCTCGAGGGCGTCGAGGCCGCTCATGCCGGGCAGCTTGAGGTCGAAGATCGCGAGGTCGACCGGGATGTCGGGGTTGGCGAGGACGGCGAGGGCCTCCTCGGCGCTCGGCGCCTCGACGACGCGGTAGCCCTCGCCGGTGAGCACGAGCTCGAGCGTGCGGCGGATGTTCTTCTCGTCGTCGACGACGAGCACGCGCGGCGCGAGGGTGGTGAGCGCGGCGGCGGGCGGGGCCGGCGTCGGCGGTAGCTGGGACATCGGGGCCGAGCGTGCGCGACGCCGCGCGCCTGCGTCAAGCGCCAGGGGATGCGTCAGCCGCCCGATGGACTCGGCAGCTCGGCGAGGAACGCGCGGGCGGTCTTGCCGAAGGCGCTCGTCGGGTACTTCGCGAGCACCTGCTCGAACGTCGCGCGCGCCTCGGGGACCTTGTGCATCTTCAGGTACGTCTCGCCGAGCAGCACGATGGCCTCGGGCTCGAGCCCCGAGCCGTCGTAGGTGCGCAGCGCGAACTGGCAGCGCGCGACCGCGGCGTCGAAGTTGTCGCGCTTGAGGTAGTAGCGCGCGACGTACATCTCGTGGCGCATCAGGCGGCCGGTGATGACCGCGAGCATCCACCGCACCTGCTCGGCGTATTTGCCCCGCGGGTAGTCGTGCACGAAGCTCCGCAGCTCGCGGTAGGCCTCGACCGTCGTCGCCTGGTCGCGCTCCTCCTGCGGGGGGAGCATCACGGTGTCGCTGATCTGCCCGAAGATGCCCTTGACGATGCGGTAGCGCGCGTAGGGCACCTCGTCGTCGGTGCGGTGGTCGTGGACGAACGAGCGCCAGCCCTGGAGCGCCTCGGCGATCTTGTCGCTCTCGGCCTGCGCGTCGGCGATGCGAAGCTCGGCCAGCCGCGCCCAGCGGCTGTACGCGTACTTCTTCTTCACGTCCTTGAGCAGCGCGATCGCCTCTTCCCAGTCGTGGTCGCGGAACGGGACCATCGCCTCGTCGTAGGCCTTCTTCGCGTCCTCGGCGTACTGCAGCGCGCCGCCGGAGTTGGCGTTGCGGGCGGCGCACGCGGGCAGCGCGCCGGCGCAGGCGAGGACGAGCACGAGGCCCGGAAGGAGACGGTTGCGGCGCACGGGGGAGCGGAGCGTTACCAAGGGGCGAGCGCGGGGGCAATCGAGCGCGGCGGCCGCGCTCAGTTCGGCGGCTTGGGGTTGGCGCAGCCCCACGACTCCACTTGCAGCTCCCAGTCCCACGTCGCGGGGAAGGTGCCGCCGGTGCTGCCCGTCTGCCGGATCGCCCAGGTGCGGCCGTTGGTCAGGTCGAGCAACGCGTGGGCGCTGATGGTCTGCTGCACGCTCATGCGCAGCACGACGCCCGGCGCGGTGTTGAGGGCGGTCGCCGCGGCCTGAGCCGCGATGCCTCCGAGGCCGAACGCCCACCCGTACGGGTTGCCGGGCACCGAGCCCACCGCGCCCACGGCGTTGCCGATCGCGCCGAGCAGGCCGGCCCACTGGCTCGGCTGCGTCAGCTCGTAGCAGTCGTACTGGAGCGTGAGGTTGAACTGCGAGAGCTTCACCGCCGGGCTCTGCCCCCAGACCATGCCCTGGGCCGCCGAGAGCGGGAAGCTCGCGCCGTCGAGCACGCCCGACTGCAGCGGCGTGACGAGAAGCTCGCTCGCCTGTCCGTCGTCGGAGGTGACGACGCAGAAGAGGTTGGCTCCCGAGGTGCCCGAGCGATGCGCCACGAGGCTGCGGACGGCGACCTTGAGCTGCGCGCTGCTGCACGACGCCGCCGGCGTCCCGACGTCGTCGCCGCACACGTAGATGGCGCGCCCCGCGTTGTCGAACGAGGCGAGCGCGGTCGGCGCGCTCGGGAAGGGGAACGCGCCGGTGCAGGTCGGCGCCGCGGTGCAGCTGGCGCAGTCGCCGCAGTCGACCGCGCAGCTGGTGCACGTCTCGCCGCCGGTCTCGTCGCAGTGGCGATCGCCGCAGGGGTCGACCGAGGTCTCCTCGCCCGTGCCCGCGTCGTCGGTCGGCGTGGGCGCGAGAGCCTCGTCGGCGCCCTGCGACCCGGTCGCGCAGCCTCCCGACGCGACGACCCAAGAAGCCAGAGCGAACCACCCGAGTGCCGATGCGCGACGCATGCGGAGCGGCTACCACTCCGGAGCCGTTCCATCAACCGTGCTGGCCGCCACCGGCCCTGGCGGCTGGCCCTCGCAGGTGCGCCTGCGGTAAGAAGCTAGGCATCATGGTCGACAGGTACCCGACGACCCCCGAGGGGGCGGTCAAGCTTCGTGAAGAGTTGCGTCACCTCAAGGACGTCGAGCGGCTCAAGGTCAGCCGCGAGATCGGCGTCGCGCGCGAGCACGGCGATCTCAGCGAAAACGCCGAATACCACGCCGCCAAGGAGCGCCAGGGGATGATCGAGGCCCGCGTGAAGGACCTCGAGGACAAGCTCTCGCGCGCCGAGGTCATCGACCCGTCGAAGCTCTCGGGCAGCCGCGTCGCGTTCGGCGCCAAGGTCACGATCTCGAACGTCGACTCGGGCGAGGAGGTCACCTACCGCATCCTCGGCGCCGAGGAGTCCAACCTCGATCGCGGGTCCATTTCGATCACCTCGCCGCTGGCGCGCGCCCTGCTCGGGCGCGAGGTGGGCGACGAGGTCAAGGTGCGCATGCCCGCGGGCGAGCGCGCCTACGAGGTGGTGTCGGTCGAGTTCGGCTGAGCTTGGGCGAGCCACCGATCTCCGCCGCGCGCACGGTCCGGCGTGCGCCGCTGGAGCCGGCGTCGCCGCTCGTGGCTCTGCCGGGGGTCGGGCCGTCGCGCGCCGACGCGTTCCTGCAGTACGGCATCACCTGCGTGGGGCACCTGCCCTGGGTGCTGCCGCTCGGCTGGGACGACCTGCGCGCGCCGCTCTCGGTCGCGCAGGCCGTCGCGCGCGCCGGCGAGCGCGAGCGGGTCGCGGTGCGGGGCAAGGTCAAGAGCGCGTCGCGCGTGATCGTGCGAGGTCGGCCGGCCGTGCGGCTCCTGCTGGTCGACGACCCCACCGCGCGTGGGGGGGCGATGCTCTTCGGCTGGTGGTTCTTCCTCGCGCAGGGGGTGCTCGCGATGGCGCGGCCCGGCGCGCCGATCGTGCTGGTCGGGCGGCTCGCGGCGATGCAGCGCGCGGGCTCGGCGGCGATGGCCCACCCCGACGTGCTGCACGACGAGCCCACCATGCGCGGCGTGCGCCCGCGCTACCCGAGGCTCGGGGTGCCGCCGACGCAGGTCGCGCGGGCCGTCGCGCACGCGATGGCGGCGCTGCCCGTCGTGCCCGACCCGGTGCCTCCCGCGGTGGCGCGTCGCGAGGGCTTCACGCCGCTCGGTCGCGTGCTCGAGCAGGTGCACGCCCCGACCGAGCCGCCGACCGCGGAGGTCATCGCGCGGCTGCGCGAGCGCATGGCGTGGGCCGAGGCGTTCACCCGCGCGTGGGAGCGCGTGTCCGACGAGGCCTCGCAGGTGCGCGCGCGCGCCGTCGCGCTGCCCCCGGTGCCCGCCGCCGTCGAGCGCCTCCGCCTCGAGCTCGGCTTCGCGTTCACCGGCGCGCAGCGGCGCGCGGTCGAGGCCGTGTCGGCAGACCTCGCGTCCGACCGACCGATGCGACGGCTGCTGTTCGGCGACGTGGGGTCGGGCAAGACCGCCGTCGCGCTCGCCGCCGCGGCGCAGGCGATCTCGGCCGGGGCGCAGGTGGCGATCCTCGCGCCGACCTCGATCCTCGCCGAGCAGTACCTCACGAGCGCCGGGCCGCTCGCGCGCTCGCTCGGCGCGCGCGTCGCGCGCATCGCCGGCGCGACGCGGGCGGTCGAGCGGCGCCACCTGCTGCGCGCCGTCGCCGACGGCGCCATCGATCTGCTCGTCGGGACGCACGCGCTGCTCTCCGACGACATCGCGTTTCGCAGGCTGGGGCTCGTCGTCGTCGACGAGCAGCAGCGCCTCGGCGTCGCGCAGCGGCTCTCGCTGGTGCGCAAGGGGGCCGACGGCGCCGACGCGACGCGGCCGCACCTGCTCACCCTGAGCGCGACGCCGATCCCGCGCACCCTCGCGCTGGCCCTGCGCGGGGAGCTCGCCACGAGCGAGCTCCGCGAGCGCCCGCCTGGGCGCACGCCGGTCGTCACGCAGGCGGTCCCACGCGCGGCATTCGACACAGTGGTCGTCGCGGCGATTCGCGACGCGGTCGCGGCGGGGGGGCGCGTGTTCGTCGTCTGCCCGCGCATCGGCGGGCGCGCCGACGACGAGGAGGAGGGGCCCGAGGCCGGCCCCGCGTGCGTCGATCGCGCGGCGTCGCTGGTCGAGGCGCTCGGGGCGGCGGCGCGCGTCGTGCTCGCGCACGGCGGCATGAAGGTGGGGCCACGCTGCGAGGCGATGCGTCGGCTGCGCTCCGGCGAGGCCGACGTCCTGGTCGGCACCACCGTGGTCGAGGTCGGCGTCGACGTGCCCGAGGCGACCCTCATGGTCATCGACGGCGCCGAGCATTTCGGGCTCGCGCAGCTGCACCAGCTACGCGGCCGGGTCGGACGCGGCACGAGCGCGAGCCGCTGCCTGCTCGTGCACGACACGTCGCTCGTGCCGACCGAGCAGGCGCGCCTCGACGCGCTCGTGCGCATCCACGACGGCCTCGAGCTCGCGCGCGAGGACCTCCGCCTGCGCGGCAGCGGCGACCTCGGTGGTACGCGGCAGTCCGGGGACGACGACGGCCTCGTCTGGCTCGACCCGCTCGCCGAGCCTGCGTGGCTCGAGCGCATGGGTGACGACGTGCGGTCGATCGCCGCGTCCGACCCGCAGCTTGCGGCGCCCGAGCACCTCGG
>CAITLX010000628.1 GCA_903893335.1 uncultured delta proteobacterium
CCCGCAATGGCAGACGAGAAGAAGCCGAAAATCGACTTGAAGGCACGCCTCGGCAAGGCGCAGCCCGCAGCCAACGCCACGGCCGACGGCATCACCGCACCGACCGGTGCGCCGTCGGTGGTCCCCACGCCGGGTGTCCCCGTGCCGGGGTTCGGGCAGCAGCCTGCGGCTCCCGCGGCGCCCGCCGTCGACGGCTCCGATCCCTTCGCGTCGTCGAGCGCGACGCAGGCGTACGCCGCGCCGGCCACCATCAAGATCGAGATGGGCGAGGACGTCGTCGCCGGGCAGGCGCGCGCGAGCAAGAAGGCCGCCGTCGTCTCGGCCATCGTCGGCGTGGTCGGCCTCGGCATCGGGTTCGCGTGGGGCGGGCGATCGAGCGACGCGCACGGCGCGCAGGTCGCCGTCGAAGGCGCCAAGCAGATCGCGGGCGACGTCGAGAAGTCGCAGGCGAAGATCAAGGAGTTGTCCGAGAAGATCGGCGCCGCGATCAAGGACCTCAAGGCCTCGAAGTTCCCCGACGCGTTCGCCAACGATCTCGGCGGCATCACCATCCCGTTCGGCGCCGACAAGCTCGCCGGCCGCAACGTCGGGCGCTTCCAGCCCGCGCTGCTGCGCACGCTCTTCGCGTACTCGAGCGACATCGAGTCGCTCAACGATCGCAAGGACGCGCTGAAGAACCTCTTCGGCAGCCAGAAGGCAGCCATCGGCGACGCGCTCGCAGCGGCGGCCAACCCGAAGGTGTCGTGGGTCGTCTTCGTGCAGAAGAGCGCGCACGGGCCGCTCGCGAGCCTCGCGCCGGTCAACCCCAAGGAGGCCTTCGCGTACAGCGAGGCGAGCTGGCCCGCGAAGTTCAAGATCTCGACCGGCCGCGAGCTGGTCGACGTCGAGCGCTACGCGACCGGCGACGTGGTCTCGACCGACCCGGCGAAGAAGATCCTCGTCGTCCCGGTCGCCCCCGACTCGATCGCCACGTCGTTCCCCAACGACGTCGTCATGCGCATCTCGAGCGAGCTCGCCAAGACGGCGAAGGTGCTCGGCGGCGGGTCGTCGGGCTCGCCCGACGACGACGACGAGGGCGTCATCAAGGAAGGCGAGCGCCTCCTCACCGAGCTCAAGAAGATCGGCAACTGAGAGGCCGGTCCGACGAGCGTCGGCAGCTGAGGCCGGTCGGTCCGACGAGCGTCGGCAGCTGAGAGAGAGCGGTTCGCGGCGCTTCGCGCAACGATGCGTCAGCGCGATGCGCGGCGCGAGAGCGGCGCGGGGTCACGCGACGAGCCGTCGGCGGGTCGGACGATCTCGACGCGCGAGATGCGCTTCTCGTCGGCCTCGCGCACGATGAACGCGAGCCCGAGCAGCTCGATGCGCGTGCCGACGGCCGGCACGCGCCCCGCGTGGTGCGTGAGCAGGCCACCGAGCGACTCGAAGTCGCCGTCGACCTCGATGTCGGTGCCGAGGTACGACGACAGGTCGAGCAGCGACACCGCCGCGTCGGCGAGCAGGCGCCCACCGCCGAGGTCCTGCACGGGCCCGTCGTCGGTGTCGTGCTCGTCGCGGATGTCGCCGACGATCTCCTCGAGGACGTCCTCGAGCGTGATGAGGCCGCTGACGCCGCCGAACTCGTCGACCACGACGGCCATGTGCTGGCGACGCGCGCGCATCTCGCGCAGGACGACCGAGAGCCCCTGCGCCTCGGAGACGAAGTTGGCGGGCCCGCGCACCAGCTCGCCGAGCGGCGTCGTGCTCAGGTTGCCGGCGCGCACGGCGCGGAAGAGGTCCTTCGCGTAGAGCAGGCCGACGACGTTGTCGATGCTGTCGCGGTAGACCGGGTAGCGCGAGTGGCCCTCGCTCGAGACGCGGTCGAGCACCGAGGCGAGCGGGCTCGCCACGTCGATCGCGCTCATGTGCGTGCGCGGCACCATGACGTCGCGCGCGGCGCGGTCCTTGAGCTCGAGCACGTTGCGGATCATCTCGGCGCGCTCGGGCGCGAGCGAGCCCGACTTCTGCCCCTCGGTCACGGCCCACGCGACCTCGGTCTCGGAGAGGTTGACGTCGGCGGGCCCGTGCGCGCCGAGCGCGCGGGCGACCTGCGAGCCGAGCCACGCGAGCGGCAGCGCGAGCGGCAGCACGAGCAGCTCGAGCGGACGCAGCCAGCCGACCACGTGGAGCGCGAAGAAGTTGGCGCGACCGCGGGCGAGCGTCGTGGCGACCTCGGCGAGCGCGCCGTAGCTCGCGAGGGCGCCGAGCGCACCGACCGGCGCGATGGCCCAGTCGGCCCGCCCCGCGAGCGCCGGCTGCACGACCATCGCCGTGAGCACCGCCGAGAGCGAGGTGAAGACGACGCGACCGACCAGCCAGCGCGAGTGGCGCCGCTCCGGGTCGGCGACGTAGCGCGCGAGCGCGGCCTCGTGCGCGCCCTTGGCCTCCTTGTGGAGCGCCGAGAGGCGCGCGGTGCTGATCGAGCCGAGGGCTGCGTCGGCGGCGGCGAACACCGACCCGACCGCGGCGCACGCCAGTGCCACCAGGAGGTCTCTCAGTGGTACGGCATCCGTTGGGCTCAAGCGGTCGCTCCTCGTGTCGAGGCGCCCACGAGAGGCCGCCCAGACGGCACAACCTAGCGGACGCGGGCGCCCGTGCGCAACCGCACCGGGCGGCGCGTCGATCGAGCGGGATGGAGAAGATTCCGCCGGGTGTGCGCGTGATGGCCGCGGCGACGGCACCGGCGGTGCGCCGCGCGGCGCCCGCAGGCTCGCGGTCGTTGCCCGGCGCCTTCGCCGCGCTGCTCGCGTCGGCCCCGGCGCCGCGCAAGCCGACGGCGCCGATCGCGAGCGGGCAGCGGTCGACCCCGCAGCCGTCGTCGCTCGAACCGGTGGCTGCGCGCGTTGCGCCGGAGGGGGACGAGCGTTACGCCCCGGCGGGTAACCGGCGGCGCACGCTGCCAGGCGAGGGTGACGCGCACGAGCTCGACCCGCTCGCGCGCGCGCTGTCGTGCGAGCGCGCGACGGTCGCCTTGCGCGCGACGCCGTCGCCGGCTCCCGTCGATGCCGCAGCGGCGGCGGCGCGCACCTCGCTCGTGCTCGTGGTCGCCCAGATCGTGCGGCGCATCGCGTGGGGCGGCGATGGCCGGTCGGGCACGGTGCGCGTCGAGATCGGCGCGGGCGCGCTCGCGGGCGCGGTGCTGCTCGTGCACGCGGAGGGTGGCGCGGTGCGCGTGTCGCTCGAGGTGCCGACGGGCGTCGATGCCGCCGCGTGGGGCGAGCGCCTGCGCTCGCGGTTGCTCGCGCGGGGGCTTCAGGTCGAGTCGGTGGACGTGCGCTGACCGAAGCCGCGCAGCACGCGAAACACGTCCCCCTCGGCCTGGCCGACGGCCACGAGCGCGCCCGCGCGATCGACGAGCGCGTGGGGGCCGACGCCGGGGGCGAGGTCGAAGTCGGCGGCGTCGAGCTTCTTGCCGTGGCGCGTGCGCACCGCGCCGTCGTCGGTGAGGCGCGCGACGGGGAGCGCGCGGCTCGCCGCCTCGGCGAGCGGCACGAGGCGCGCGAGCCAGGTGTCGCGGTCCGCGCCGAGCGGCGCGGCGTCGGCGAGGGTGAACGGCCCGCTCGCGGTGCGACGCAGGCGCTCGAGGTGCGCGGGCACGCCGAGCGCGTCGCCGAGGTCGCGCGCGAGCGCGCGGACGTAGAAGCCCTTCGAGGTGTGCACGTCGAGCTCGATCGAGCTCGGGTCGGCGCCGCGCACCGCGATCGACCGCACGGAGATGGCGCGCGGGGCGAGCAGCGGCGTCTCGCCGCGTCGCACGATCGCGTGGGCACGCTCGCCGCCGATCTGGATGGCAGAGACGCCGGGGGGGACCTGCTCGGTGCGCGCGCGCTCCGCGTCGAGCGCCCGAGCGAGCGAGCCCGACGGCGCCTCGCCGCGTGCCACGGCCGCAAGCTCGAGGGCGAGCGAGGGCGGCGCGTCGCCCACCGCCGTCGTCTCTCCCGCGGCGTCGAGCGTGGCGGTCGCGCGGCCGAAGCGCACGGTCGCGTCGTAGCGCTTGTCGTGGCCGCCGAGCCAGGTGGTCAGCTTCGTGCCCTCGCCGATGGCGACGAGCAGCACGCCGGTCGCCGCGGGGTCGAGCGTGCCCGCGTGGCCGACCTCGCGCGTGCCGAGCACGCGGCGCAGGCGCGCGACCACGTCGTGGCTCGTCGGACCGGCGGGCTTGTCGACGACGAGCACGCCCGGCGGCGGCGCCGCGGCGGCGGCGCTCAACCGAACCAGACGCTCTGTCGCTTGGAGAGCGCGCGGTCGAGCATCGACTGGATGGTGGCGCGTACGCGCTCGGCGAGGCGACCGACCAGCAGCGAGTCGTCGGCGGCCTCGGGGCCGTAACCGTCGAACGAGAGCGGCTCGCCGAACTCGATGCGCCACTTGGTCGGCGCCGGCACGAGGCCGAACGCGCCGAGCGCGGGGAAGGTGGGCGTGACGGGCACGTACGGCACGCCGAGCGCCTTGGCCATGTACTCGACGCGCGCGAGCATGGGGCTCGCCTCCTCGGCGCCGATGATGGCGCACGGGACGATGGGCGTCTGGGTGCGGAGGCAGAGCCGCACGAAGCCGCCGCGCCCGAAGCGCTGCAGCTTGTAGCGGTCGCGGTAGAGCTTGCCGATGCCCTTCACGCCCTCGGGGAACACGCCGACGAGGCAACCCTTGCGCAGCAGGCGCTCGGCGTTCTCCTGGCAGGCGCGCACGGCGCCGATGCGGTTCATGAAGGCGCCGAGGAAGGGGAGGTAGAAGATGAAGTCCTCGGCGAGCCAGCGCAGCTCGCGCTTGGCGGGGTGCGCGAGGCGCACGGCCGTCTTGAGCATGACGCCGTCGTACGGGAGCGTGCCCGAGTGGTTGGCGACCACGATGCAGCGCCCGTCGGCGGGGATGTTGTCGGCGCCGACCGTCTCGCCGCGAAAATAGCGCTGGTAGAGCAGATCGAACAGCGGCCGCCAGCGCGCCTCGTACTTGTGATCGAGGCCGAAGTCGTCGACCTCCTCGGAGCGATTGCGCATGCCGAGGCGGCCCCACTGCCGCAGGTAGTAGTCGCCCGAAAGCAGGTCGCGAGCGGCGTCGCGCACGTTGCCGTCGTCGCCGCCGGGGCGCTCGATGGGCGCGGTGGTGGCGAGGCGATCGGCCACGGCGCGCACGGCCGACTCGGCGGCCTCGCGCGCGTTGGAGGCCGAGCCGCGGTGCTCGCTCTGGCGGATCATGCGGTCGAGGCGCGACTCGAGCTCGGCGATCTGCGCCTCGACCTGCTCGACCGTGGTGGACGCTCGATCGGCCGGCAACGAGAACGCAGGCGAGGCGCCCTCGGGCGGCGTGATCGCAGGCGTCGCGGGCGTCGCCGGGATGATCGACGGCGCCTCGACCTTCGCGGGGGAGATGGACGGCACGTCGGTCTTCGCGACGAAGGGCACCTCGGCCCTCGCGATGAACGGCACCTCGGCGCGCTTGGGAGCGGCGACGGGGACGGCCACGGGCGCAGCGGCGGCGGCCGGAGGGGGCGCTGCGCGAGCGGGCTTGCGCGGTGCGGGTTGCGGGGTCTGCTTGGGGCGCGCGGCCGTGCGGGTCGCTGCGGCGCGAGCGGGGCGCTTCTTCTTGTTGTTGCCGTGGCTCATGGGTCAGCTCGCCTCCTGCAGCAGGCGCGCGTCGCGCAGGCGCTGCGCGCTCGTGTAGTCGAGCAGCGCCTCGCGCGTCGTGTACGCGGGGCGGAAGCCCATCTCGCGCGCGGCCTTGTCGCCGTCGGCGACGCAGACGTAGCGCAGGTAGTCGAGGAAGCTCGGCGGCGCCTCGGCGAACTGCGCGACCCACGACGCGGTCGCCAGCGGGCGCGCGATGGGGTGCGGGATCGGGATGGCGACGCGGCCGGCGAGGCGGATGACGGTGTTGAGGGGGAGCACGCCCTCGGCCGCGATGTTGAACGTGCCCGGCGCGTCGCGCAGCAGCGCGAGCTTGAACGCGGCGATGGCGTCGGCCTCGTGCAGGAACTGGAGCAGCGGATCGTAGCCCATCATGGTGGGGACGAACCTGCGCGCGAGGTAGCGCGAGACGTAGTTGCGCACCGTGGGCCCGAGGATCGGCGCGGTGCGCAGGATGGTGACGACGGTGCCCGACGCGCGCTGCGCGAAGCGCTCGACCTCGGCCTCGGCCTCGATCTTGTCGGCGAAGAAGGGCTCGCCGCGACGCGCGCGCAGCGGGTGGCGCTCGGAGAGGAAGTTCGGGTTGGTCGGGTGGGCGCCGTACAGCAGCGTCTGGCTCCACATGACGAGCTTGCGCACGGGCGACTGCCGCACGGCGTTGAGCAGGTGCATCGTGCCGACCGACTCGAACTCGTGCGCCCATGCCTCGCCGTGCACCGGCGAGGTGAGGAACGCGACGTGCGCGAGCGAGTCGGCGCGCTCGGCGGCGAGGATCTCCGCGACGCGCTCCTCGGAGGTGGGCTGCGTGAGGTCGACCTCGTAGGTGCGCGTCTTGGCGCCGGCCGTGTTGGGCGCGGTGACGTCGATGGCGACGATGCGCTCGATGCGGTCGTCGTCCTCGAGCAGGCCGATCAGGTTCTTGCCGAGGAACGACGCGGCGCCGACGATGGCGACCGTGCGCCGCACGCGCGTGCGGACGATGGGCGACGAGGGGACCGAGAGCGACGCGGCCGGCGTCGCCGCGCGCTCGGCCGGCGCGGGTGGCGCGACGGCGGGCGTCGGGGCGGCGACCGTGGATGCCGGGGTGGGGCTTGCGGGAGGCTGCGAGCGCGGGTTGCGTCGGGACATCGGACGGCTGGCACCCTAGCCGTGAGCCGCGGGCGATGCCACCGGCAGCGGGCGCTTGACGGCATGGTGGTCGCGCCGTACCCCGGACGCTGCGGGTCGCGGCTCGCGGCATGGGAGGGGTGGGGATGCGACGCAGGGACTTCCTGAAGATCGCGGGCACGGGAGCGGCGGGGGCGGCCTTCCTCGCGGGACGAACCCGTGCACGCGCCGATGGCGGAGCGTGGGGTGACTACCCCGATGCGGCCAGGGCCGCGCTCCTGCCGGCGGCGAAGCAAGCGAAGAGCGTGCTCGAGGTCTTCCTCCACGGGGGAATGTGCCCCTGGGACACGTTCTATGCCGTCGATCGGGACGACTACGGCCGCGCCGCCGGGCAGATGTGGTGGACGTTCCAGGATGGCGTCGATTCCATCTCTTCGTGGTGGGCGACCTGCGGTGGCACCGGCGCGATGCTGCAAGACTTCCGCACCGACGAGCTCGGCGCGTTGGTCAAGCTCGGCCCGTTCGCGGACCCGCTGCGGGGGCGCAAGGACATCGTCTCGCGCCTGCGGCTGCACGTGATGGAGCACGACCTCTTCCCGCACGTCCCCGCGGTGACCCTGGCGGCCACCGGTTCGCGGCAGGGAGCGCCACGTCTCGCGGGCATCGGCTCGGCGGTCCAGCACCACGCGCTCACCCACGCGACGGGGGTGGCGACGTACCCTTACGCCTACGTCGTCAACGGGGCGCCGCACGCGAGCGTCGCGGGGCTGCACCCTGCCGCCAGCGCGCCCCTGACGCTGCGCACCGAAGACGACGCGCTGGGTGACAAACCGCGAGCGCTCATCGTCGCCAACAGTGGTGCCGTGGCCCCGGAGGTCGCTGCGCTCGCCGCCCTCTACGATGACGCGCACGGCAGGCGGCTGACGTGGCCCGGGAGCACCCAGCGCGTGCGTTCGGCGACGGCGGCGATCTACGAGTCGTCGAACCAGCAGCTCGCGTGGCTGCAGAAGCTCGCGGGCGTGCTGCCGACGAGCTTCTCGCCGCCGGCCGGGCAGGTGTGCGGCATGGCGTACGAGCACGACCGCACGCGGTTCGTGCTGCAGCTTGCGGCGCGGTTGCTGCGCCACCCGGGCAGCGTCGCGCGGCACGTCCTCGTCGGCGACACGTCGTTCGCAGAGAACGTGCCGATGCCCGACAACTACGACTTCCATTCGGACTACGTCCGCAAGGCGTCCGCCAAGCTGCCGTACCTCTGGCAGAGGCTCGTCGAGATCATCAACGAGCCGGGAGAGAACGATCCGGCGAAGATCGACCTCGACGAGACGATGGTGGTCGTCAACACGGAGTTCGGCCGCTCGCCGGGCATCCAGGGGACCAATGGCCGCAACCACTGGCCGACGGCGTACGTCACGCTCATGTTCGGCGGCCCCATCGGTCCCGACCAGCAGGGCATCGTCGGCGCCATCGACGCGAACGCTCGACCGGTCCACGCGCTGAAGCCTGCCGAGACGCGCGCGGCGACGCTCGCGGCGCTCGGCATCTACCCGTTCTCCGCCGAGACGTTCTCATTCGCCGACGTCGCGGGCGTCACGGAGGAGACCGAGGCAGCGCTGAAGATCAAGGAAGTCGTCCTCGGGGTGACGTCGTGAGGCGGCGCTGGCTCGCGCTCGCCGTCGTCGCGGCCGCCGCCGTCGCGTGCAGCGAGGATGGGGGGGGCGACGCGCCCGGTGCAGCGGGGGGCGACGCTTCGAGCGCGGCGCCGTGCGACGCGGGAGACGAGGCGTGGGTGAAGCAGGCGCTCGTCGCGCTGCTCGGTCGACGCGCCGAGGGGATGCGCGAGGTGCGGGCGCTCGTCGACCTCGTGCGCGCCACCGACCGCGCCGCAGTCGCGCGCGGCCTCATGCGCTCGCCGGGGTTCGTGCCGCGATGGACCGATCGCCTGTTCGACGAGCTGCACGTCGGGCGCCTGAGCAACGCGCTCAACGCCGCCTGTTACGGGGTGAGCGCGCGCCCCGACGACGCGGGCGAGGTCGCGGCGTTTCTACGCGATCAGGCGCCGACCGTGGCGATCGCGGGCAAGCCCCCGACGATGGCGGACGTCGCGAGGTCGAGCCTCCTGCTCGACGACCTGTCGGTCGTCTACCGAGCGCAGCTCTTCGCGATGATGGTTCGACCGAGCTTCTTCTGCCCGAACGTCCCGACGCTCGACATGGACCTCGCGCGCCGACGTGGCTTCGGACAGCGTTTCGAGCTGGTGTACGGCAATCGCGACGTGGACTGCCTGCCTTGCCACAACTCGCAGTTCTCGGTCACCGCCAGCGCCGATCCCGCGACCAACCGCTTCTGGCCGATCGACGGCCACTTCGAGAAGAGCGTGTTCGGCGATGACACGGGGCGCGCAGCGCTCGAGGTCTATGCGCCCTTCCGCTACCGCGACGTCGTCTCCAAGGCATCGTTGAACGATCCGCGCGAGGCGGCCGAGTACCCGGACGATGCGGCGCCCGCGGTCTCGCCCTGGGGGCTCGACCCGGCTTGCGGCCAGTTCGTGCCTCAGAGCGCGGTCGCGTCCGATCCCGCGGGCACGAGCGCGTATTTCACCAAGGCGCTCGGCGACCGCGCGAGCGTGTGGGACGTCGAGGCCACCGTCCACACGGGGATCGATGCCCTGCGCGGTCGGAGCACCGTCACGGCCGAGGACGTCGCGAAGCTCTCGTCCGACGGCGCGACGGCGTTCGCCTACATGCTCGCGACGCGCATCGCGTCGCAGACCTGGGCCGCCGCGTTCGGCGAGCCGCTCGTCATCGGTCACTTCTTCCCGCGCAACGCGGAGCAGCGCGATCGCCTGCAAGCGCTCACGGCGAAGCTGATCGCGTCGGGGTGGTCGCTGCGGGAGGTGCTCGTCGACGTCGTGACCGATCCCCTCTTCAACCAGAGGGCTCCGAGCGACGGATGCGGCGCCTCTCCCTACTCCCTCGACCCCGTCGTCAATCCTTTCAGCCGCGACGAGCCGGACCCGACCCTGCGCGGCAATGGCGTCGGCGATGAGCTTCACTGGAGCGGGCCGCGCACCCTCGCGTCGATGGCGGCGCACGCGGCCGGCTGGGCGCCCGCCGAGCCCTTCGGCGAGCTCGACTGGGGCGCGGTCCTCGGAGCGTTCGGCGACGACGCGGTGCCGGAGGAGCAGTACCCAGGATACGTGAGCATCGCGCTCTTCCGCATGCTCACCAAGACGTGCCGCCTCGAGCTCGACGGGACGTCGCTGGCGGCCGGCGCCTACGGGGGCAAAGACTGGGTCGACCAGCTCGTCGCCGCCGCCGGAACGCAGCCGACGCCGGCGCTGCGCGACGTCGTGGTCGCGCTGAAGGACCGCGTCCTCAATGAGCCGGACATCGACGAGTCGCTCGAGGCGCCCGCGATCGCCAAGCTCTTCGGGGCTTCGGGGCTGGACGCGTCGCTCGATTCGGTCGCGGGGTGGCAGGACTCGGCGCGGCGGTACTGCGGCGTGTTGCTCTCGACCCGGCAGTTCTCGCTCGTCGGTCTCGCGCCGGCCGACCAGACGACGCTCCCGCGGCTCATCGCCGATCCGGCCACGACCTACCGGGCGCGCTGCGACCTGTTCGCGCCACTCGTCGTCGACCCGAAGCGCGCGACGTTCACGTGCCGCGATGACGGTATCGACGTCGTGACGCTCGGCGCCCCGTAGCGCCCCGGAGCTCAGCTCGCGCGGTTCGCCTTCGCGCGGCGGCGACGCCGGAGGGCGACGAGGCCGACGACGGCGAGGCCGACGGCGGCGGCGCCGCCGACCACGGGGGCCATGGGGGGAAGCTCGCTCAGATCGATCGTGCGCTTCGGCGGGTCGAACAGCTCGGTGGCGTCGGCCGACGCGCGCCCCTCGGCGACGCTGCTCATGTACGCGAGCATGCGCGCGACGCGCTCCTCCTTCGAGCGCGACACGATGGTGCCGAGCTTCTTGTTCTCCTCCATGATCTCCTTGTAGGTCGTCATGTCGGCGATGGCCTTCTTCGGGTCCTTGCGGTGGTAGACCTCGGCCCGGCAATAGAACGCGTCGGCGTCGCGGCGGCCGAGCGCGACGGCCTTCTCGATGGCCTGCTCGGCCTCGGCCTGGTGGCCCGTGCGGTAGTAGCTGACCGCAGTGTAGATCCAGACGCGCGGCTCGAGGTCGTACGCGGGGTGCGTGCGCGCGAGCAGCTTGAGCGTCGTCTCGTAGAAGCGCGCCTTGTCCTCCTTGGTGCGCCCGCTCTGGTGCGCGTGGTAGTGCGCCGCGACGCCCGCGACGAACTGCGGCAGCGGGTCGCTCGGCGCGGCCTCGGCGGCGCTCGCGAGCGACTGAACGAGCGCTTCGTCGGGGCCGCGGCTGGCGAGGGCGGCGACGAGCATGCCGAGCACGCCGCTGCCGGGACCTCGGTCGCCCATGCCGCGCGCGAGCGCGTAGAGCGCCTCGTACGCGCCCTTGGGGTCGCCCCCCTTGTACGTCTCGACCGCACGGTCGTACGCGAGCTGGTCGGCCTTCGTCATGCCCTCGCGTCGCCCCGACGGAGCGCCGCCCGGCGTGTCGTGCTCGGCCGCGGCGCCCTCGCCGTGGCGCTGCGCGTCGCTCGCGTCGGTGGCGAAGGTCCACTGCCACTCCGACTCCTTCGCGCGCAGGCGCTCGGCCACCGCATCGACGAGCGTCTGCGGGGGCGCGACCGGCCCCGCGCCGACGATCGCGAACTGCTCGGTCGTGGCGAGCGCACCCGTGACGCCGCCCGGGTGTCGGACCTCGAGCGCCGCGACGCCAGCCTCGCACGCGTACGTCGCGCGCACGGCGCTGCGCTGGATCTCGGCGGTGCGCAGCACGCATCCGCCGGTGAGCACCGTCTTGCCCATGCCGAGCGCCGCGCCGAGGAAGGCCGAGCGGGTCGGCGCGATGACGGCGATCTGCCCGGGCGGCACGGGGGCCGCGGGGGCGGCCCACGCGGGGGCTGCGTGCGAGGCCAGGGCCGACGCCGCGAGCGCGGCGGAGAGCACGAGGGAGGGAGTGCGCAGCATGATCGCGCGACTGTAACCGCCCGCGTCGCGCGCGCGCAACGGACCCTACGGGGTGCGCGCGGCGTCGCGCGGCAGCACGCGGTAGAGCCCGAGCTTCAGCTCCGGCGCGTCGCCGTAGTAGGGCAGCCACACGTCGCCTCGGTTGGGCACGGTGCGCTCGAGCACGGGCGCGAGTCGGTAGTCGTCTCGCAGGCGCGCGCAGGCGGCGTTGACGTGCTCACCGTGCGGGCGAGGCGCGTCCCCCTGGCGAAACTCCGCGTAGCAGCGCATGCCCAGGTAGAAATACGCGGGCCCCTCGTCGCGCGAAGGCGACAGCCAGCGCGTGACCGACGACGGGCGCCGCTGCGGGCCGAGCAGGTAGTCGGGGAAGTAGGGGTGGGTGAAGTAGACGCCCATGTCCTCGGAGCCCGGCCGCACGAACACGAGCGGCCCCGCGGGGAGCGCCGCGAGCGCCTCGCGCAGGAAGTCCTCCTCGGCCTGCTCGTTGGTCGGGCGCCAGAGCTGAAGCGCGGTGGGCACCGCGGAGGCGCCGGCGACGAACGCGATCATCGCCACGGCCTGCTCGCGACGCCGCGCGCGCTCGACCAGCGCGAGCGCCCCGAGCGACGCGAGCATGCAGGCGAACAGGGCGATCGGCACCTGCACGCGCGCGAGGTTGGCCCAGTCGAGGTCGCCGAGCGTCAGCGCGAAGTAGACGGCGGCGAGGGCCACGAGCGAGCGCGCGCGACGCGCCCCTGCGGGCCCGGGCCAGCGCACGCCGGCGGCGGCGAGCAGCGTGAGCGCGAGGGGGAAGATGCGCGGGTTGGCCAGCGCG